>NZ_JBEXJK010000098.1:0-22906 GCF_040609095.1 Kitasatospora sp. NPDC004799 | reverse complement strand
CTCGGCCTCGCCGTGATCGCCCAGGCCGGCTCCGTCCTGGTCAACCTGATGATCAAGGGCAGGACCGGCGAGGCCACCAACACCCTGCGGCTGCTTGGCCATGCCTGCCAGTGTGCACCACGCTCCCGGACGGCCCCCGGGCCCGTCCGGCCCGCACCCGTTCGCGGAGCGGGCGTCCGGGCCGCCCGGGCCGCCCGGGCCGCCCGGGCCGCCCGGGCCGCCCGGGCCGTTCGCCCTGTCCGTGAACTCTATGAACGCAAACGTGACCTCCGTCACCCCGGAGCCCATAGTCGGAGCGGCCCTCCCCCCGGGGCCGCCAGGACTGCACGGCAAGGGAGCCGCAGATGTCGATCGATGGAGCCGCCGTGGCGGCGGGACCCAGACGCAAGGACCGGACGCACTACCTCTACCTCGCCGTGATCGCCGCGGTGGTCGCGGGTGTCGTGGTCGGTCTGGCCGCCCCCGGTTTCGCCGTGGAGCTGAAGCCGATCGGCACGGGCTTCGTCAACCTGATCAAGATGATGATCAGCCCGGTGATCTTCTGCACCATCGTCCTGGGCATCGGCTCGGTGACCAAGGCCGCGAAGGTCGGCAAGGTCGGCGGCCTCGCCCTCGGCTACTTCCTCACCATGTCGACCGTGGCGCTGGCCATCGGCATGGTCGTCGGCAACCTGCTGGAGCCCGGCGGCGGCCTCCACCTGACCGCCGCGCTCGCCAAGTCCGGCCACGCCCAGGCGGCCGCCGGCGGCGCCCAGTCGACCACCGACTTCCTGCTCGGGATGATCCCCGAGACGCTGTTCTCCGCCCTCACCCAGGGCAAGGTGCTCCAGACCCTGCTGGTCGCGCTGCTCACCGGCTTCGCGCTCCAGGCGATGGGCCCGGCCGGCGCACCGGTGCTGCGCGGGATCGAGCACGTGCAGCGGCTGGTCTTCCGGGTGATGTCGATGATCATGTGGGTCGCGCCGGTCGGCGCCTTCGGGGCGATGGCCGCCGTGGTCGGCGCCACCGGCACCGCCGCGCTGAAGAGCCTGGCCGTCATCATGATCGGCTTCTACGTCACCTGCGCACTGTTCGTCGTCGTGGTGCTGGGCGCGATGCTGCGACTGATCGCCGGCGTCAACGTGTTCGCGCTGCTGAAGTACCTCGGCCGCGAGTTCCTGCTGATCCTCTCCACCTCCTCCTCCGAGAGCGCGCTGCCCCGCCTGATCGCCAAGATGGAGCACCTTGGCGTCAGCCGCCCGGTCGTCGGCATCACCGTGCCGACCGGCTACAGCTTCAACCTCGACGGCACCGCCATCTACCTGACCATGGCCTCGATCTTCATCTCCGAGGCGATGGACAAGCCGATGTCGCTCGGCGAGCAGCTCTCGCTGCTGGTCTTCATGGTGATCGCGAGCAAGGGCGCGGCCGGCGTCACCGGCGCGGGCCTGGCCACCCTCGCGGGCGGGCTCCAGTCGCACAAGCCCGCGCTGGTGGACGGCGTCGGCCTGATCGTCGGCATCGACCGCTTCATGTCGGAGGCCCGCGCTCTCACCAACTTCGCGGGCAACGCCGTCGCGACCGTGCTGATCGGGCACTGGACCGGTGAGCTCGACGCCGAGCGCGCCCGGCGGGTGCTGGCCGGCGAGCTGCCGTTCGACGAGCTGACGCTGGTCGACACCCACGGCGCGCCCGCCGGACCCGCCCAGGGCACCGAGGCCGGTCCCGCCCAGGGCGCCGCGACCGCCCCCGCCCAGGGCACCGCCCCCGTCGGGGCCTGAGCCCGGCAGCGACCCCCGCACTCCCCCGGCCCGGCGCCTCCACCAACCCCGGAAACGGCGCCGGACCGGGGGTCCTCACTGTCCGTCCGACCGGCCCGTCACAGCTCCTGCGAGCCGCTGACCACCCAGGCCACCCCGCCGACCGGGTCCTCCAGCGCGACGTGCAGATGGTGCAGCCCCGCCGAGGGCTCCTGCCAGGTGAAGCAGCGCATCCGGGCCACCAGTGCGTTCACCTCGCCCCGGTCCACCCCGTCCGCGCCCTCCGCCCCCTCCGGACCGTCCACCCCCTCCGGACCGTCCGCCCCCTCCGGACCGTCCACCCCCTCCGGACCGTCCGCCCCCTCCGGACCGTCGGCTCCGGCCATCGCGGCCAGCGCCCGCCACAGCCCCAGCCTGCCGTGCGCGCAGCCCTGCGCCCGCCCGACGGCGGCGGCCCGCACCAGCGCCGGGTAGGCGAGCGCGAACGGCAGGTACCCGCCGACCACCCGCCGGTCCCGGGCCACCAGGGCGGCCGCGTCCGGGGCCTGGCCATGCACACAGGCCGTCTCCGCCCACGGGGCGAGCGCGCCCAGCCCGGTCAGCGCCCGGGTGACCCGCGGTCCGTCCGGCCGGGCGGACGGCCGCGCCGCCGGGGGCAGGTCCACCTCGCCCAGGCCCTCGCGGCTGGCCGGCAGGGTCAGCAGCGCGCTGCGCGCACCCCCGCCGGGCAGGTACTCGCGCACCCGGGCCGCCTCGTCCCAGCCCGCCGCCTCCCACGGCTCCAGGCGCAGCGGCACGCCCTCCGGATCGGGCTCGCTCCCGCCCGAGAGGTCCTCGCCGAGCAGCGCCCGGGTGTGCGCGACCAGCCGCCGCACCGGGGCCGGGCCGAGCAGCGGGGCCAGCCGCAGCCAGGAGTGCCGGGTCGCCAGCACCTCCCAGAGCGGGCCGGCGTCGTGGTCGGCCACCCCGGCGGCCGTCCCCGCGCCGCCGTCGCCGTCGAACAGCCGGACGGCCAGCTCGGGCGGCGCCGCGTAGGCGATCAGGTGGCCGAGCGGCGCGGTCAGCGCGGCCGCGGCCTCCTCGCCCGCCTCCGCCACGGCGGCCGCCCGGCCCTGCCGGTAGGCGGCGAGCAGCTCGGGCCAGCGGCCGTCCTCGGCCAGTGCGCGCAGGCGGCCGTCCTCGTGCGTGATCACGAATCGCAGGGTACGGGCCGGGGCGGCACATCAGCCGACTTGACGTCAGTTCGGTGCGTCGGGGCGGTGATCGCCCGCCCGGATCCGCGGCCTCAACTCCGCCCGCACTCCCGTTCGCGCTCCCACCCCGGCTCCCGTTCGCACTCCCGCCCCGGCTCTCGTTCGCATTCCCGTTCGCGCTCCCGTTCGCGTTCCCGCTGGACGACGGCGCGCAGCCGGCCGTGGGCGCGGCGCCGGGTGACGGCCAGCGTGCTGCGGTGCAGGCCGAGCAGTTCGGCCGCCTCGTCGACGCTGTAGCCGTCGAGGTCCACCAGCACCACCGCGCGGGCCTGCTTGTCGGTCAGGAAGCCCAGCAGCCGCAGCACCTCCCAGCGCGCCTGCAGCTCGGCCATCCCGCCGACCCAGGGATCGGAGGCCGCCCGGTCCCGCTCGTCGGCGTCACCGACTTCCGGCACCTCGGGCATCGGCACCCGCCGCCGTTCCCTGCGCCACTGGTCGCGCAGGATGTTGACCATCGTGGTGAACGCATAGGCGTACGGCTGCGGATGGCCCAGGAAACGCTCCGGGCTACGGGCGATCCGGAGGTACGCGTCGTGGACGACGTCCCCGGCGCCGACCGGACCGCCGGCGAGGGAGGCCGCCGCCTGCTGGAGTCTGGGCAGCAGATCCGTGAACACCCGGTTGAACTCGGCCGATTGACCGTCCTGCCCGCTCGGACCGAAGCCCCCTTCCGCTCCACCGCCGACCGCGTTCCGACCACTGTGATCCGCCATGCCGCTCTCCCCGGAAATCGGCACCCCGAGCACCCGGCCCACCCCGGCCGCGAGGCCATGGGCCAACCGAATGACTTGTGACACAGGTCACATCATAGTTCGTCGTTTCACTGTGTGCAGTCATTCGTGTGCAACACGTCACCGGCCGTGCGGGAGACGGGACTTCACCTCCGCGCGGACCTCCCGGCGGCCGGGACGCTCCCTTCGACGGGAACCCTCAGCAAGGAGAACCGCATGCGAGGTTGCATCGTCAGGAAGATCGCGACGTTCGGGCTGGCCGCCGCGGCCACGCTCGGCGCGCTCGCGACCACCACCGCGCCGGCCGCCGCGGCGACCGTCCGGAACCAGACCGTCACCCCCGCCACCACCGAGGCCTGGAACACCGTCACGGGCGACGCCTACCGCTGCGTCATCACCGCCGACTACGGCTGGCGCTGGGAGGGTTACTGCAACGTCTACTCCGGGCGCCTGCGCACGATCACCTACTGTGCGGACGGCTCGCACAGCACCGGGCTGTGGATCGGCGCGCGACCGGAGGCCTGGGCGGTCTGGGGCAACTGCCCGGGGTCGCGCTGGACGCGGGTCGTCTTCCAGTGGCACAGCTGAACCGTTGACGGATGACGGGTGACGGGTGACGGGTAACAGATGACGACTAACAGATGACAGCTGACAGATTTCAACATCTGTCAGCTGTCATCTGTTACCTGTTATCTGTCGGTCGTCCGCTGTCCGCCCGGTCCGCGTGCCGGGCACCGTGCTTCCCCGCCGCCTCCGCCCGCCCCGCCTCAACCCACCGGCGAGGCGTCCGCGAGCAGCCGGGCGGCGTGCACCCGGCCCGCGTGCTCGACCAGGTTGATCAGCACCTCCTTGCCGGAGGCCCGGCGGCGAGCGTCGCACAGCAGCACGGGCGTACCGGCGTCCAGGTCCAGCGCGCGGGCGACCTCCTCCGGGCCGAACTCCCGCGTCCCGGCGAAACGATTCACCGCGACCACGAACGGGATGCCCCGGCACTCGAAGAAGTCCACGGCGGGGAAGCAGTCGGTCAGCCGACGGGTGTCGGCGAGCACCACCGCGCCGAGCGCGCCCTGGGCCAGCTCGTCCCAGAGGAACCAGAACCGGTCCTGCCCCGGGGTGCCGAACAGGTAGACCGCCAGCCCCTCGCGGATGGTGATCCGGCCGAAGTCCATCGCCACCGTGGTGGTGCTCTTCCGCTCCACGCCGTCCAGGTCGTCCACGTCGCGCCCGGCCTCGGTCAGCCGCTCCTCGGTGCGCAGCGGGCGGATCTCGCTGACCGCACCGACCAGCGTCGTCTTGCCCACCCCGAAGCCGCCCGCCACCAGAATCTTGAGCGCGAGCACGGCGCCGTCGGGGTCCTCGGCGTCAAACGGGTCCGAGCCGCCGTACGGGCTCGGCCCACCGTACGGAACGGATGATTCGGACACGACGGACGGTCCGGACGGTGCGACCGGTGCGGACGGGTGGTCAGAGTGCGCGGAGTCCACGGATGACCTCCTGGAGGATGCGCTCGTCGGGGAGCAGGGCGGGCGGGACGGGACGGCGGACCCGGATGAGCCCGGCCGCCAGCAGGTCGCCGAGCAGGACCCGCACGACGCCCACCGGCAGGTCGAGCTCGGCGGCCAGCTCGGCCACGGACAGCGGGGTGCCCCGGCACAGCGCGAGGATGCGCGCCTGCTCCGGGCCGACCGGCGGCTCGGGCGCGTCCGGCCCGAGCGCCGGGTCGGGCAGCTCCGTGACCACCACGGCGATCAGGTCGAACTGCTGCTCCCCGGCCCCGGTGCGCCCCCGGGTCATCGCGTACGGGCGGACCAGCGGCCCGGCCTCGTCGTCGTACCAGCGGGCCCGATGGGCGGCGGCGAGCGGGTTGCGGGGGCGCCCGTCGGGCTCAGCCCTCGGGTGCTCCGGATGTCGCCCCCGGTGCGGACGGGGCACCGGACTCACCGCCCGCCCACCGCCCGCGGCGGGGCGCTCAGGTGCTCCCCGACCCGCCGGACCAGTCTGGCCATCTCGTAGGCGATCAGACCGAGGTCGGCCCGGGCGGTGGCGAACACGGCGAGGCAGGTGCCCTCCCCGGCGGCCGCGACCAGCAGGTAGCCGCCCTCCAACTCGACCATGGTCTGGCGGACTTCGCCCGCGCCGAAGTGCCGGCCCGCGCCCTTGGCCAGGCTGTGGAAGCCGGAGGCGACGGCCGCCAGGTGCTCGCCGTCCTCGCGGGCCAGGCCGGCCGAGGTGCCCATGGCCAGGCCGTCGGCGGAGAGCATCACGGCGAAGCGGAGCTCGGGGGCGCGCTGGACCAGTTCGTCGAGGAGCCAGTTCAGCTCCCCCGCGCGGTGGGTGGTGGCGATCACGGACGCTCTCCTTCGGGTCGGGACGGGGGTCGGGGGTGGCGCGCCCGCGGCGGCTGCGGAGGGTCGGCGGGCTGCCCGGGCCGCCGGCCCTCGGGGGCCAGGCCGCGCGCCCATCCGTTCTGGAAGGCGGACATCGCCGCCCAGCACGGTGTCGGCGAGCAGGGCGCGCACCCGCCGGACGGTGGTCCGCTCGTCGTCGGTGTGCTCGGCGGCCTCCGGCGCCCAGTAGCGCCGGTGGCGAACGCCGTTCGGGCCGGCCACCAGCAGCCAGCCCGGGCGGACCTCGTGCAGGCCGCGGTAGACGGCGTCGCCGGGGCGCTTGAGCGCGACGGTGAGGACGTCCACCAGGCCGTTCGCATCCACCTCGGCGGGCAGTCCGGCGGCCAGCAGGGCCTTCGGCTCGGAGCCGAACACGAAGGATCCGTCCGGGAGTTCGGCCCAGTAGAGCGGCTCCTCGCCGAGCCGGTCGCGGATCAGCACCAGCTCCTCGGTGCGGGTGTCCCAGATCGCCACGGCGTAGCCGCCGACCAGCCGCTCGGCGGCGTCGGTGCCCCACTCCAGGTAGGCGCGCAGGGCGAGTTCGGCGTCCGAGCCGTTGCGGATGCGGTGGCCGCGGGCGGTCAGCGCGGTGTGCAGCGGGCCGGGGTTGAGCAGCTCGCCGGAGAAGGCGATGACGGCCGGCGCCGGGTCCAGCTCGGGCGGGAGCCAGGGCTGCGGCACGTCGTTGCGGGGCCCGGTGTGGAACTGGCGGTGGCCGAGGCCGACGTGCCGGTCCAGCCAGGTGCCGCCGCGGCGCGGGCCGCGGTGGGTCAGGGTGTCGGTGAACTCCCGTACGGATTCGGCCTGTTCGCGCACATCCCCGCTGCGCGACACCAGGCCGGCGAGGCCACTCATGCCTCGACCCCCGTGGCCTGCGCGACCTGCGCCAGGGACTCGCGCACCAGCGAGGTGAGCGGCGCGGGCAGCCGGCCCCAGTTGGCCTCCTCGTTGAGGTCCAGGACCCGGGAGAGCTTCCAGCCCAGGTACTGGCCGAGCGAGGCCAGCGGGGGCAGCTTCTCCACCGGGTGGACGGTCACCGTGTACTCCTCGAACAGCGGGGCGAGGCGCTGCTCCAGCACCCGCGACCAGGAGCCGTCCGGGGTGCCGTCGGTGGTGACCAGGCAGACGATGGTCCGGCCGCGCAGCACCAGCATGTAGTTGAACACCGAGGCGCCGGGCAGGGCCTCGGCCCACAGCGCCTCCTCCAGGTCGTCCTGGCGGATGTTGTTCTCGGCGAGCAGCAGGACGTCCTGGGCCCGGCCGAGGGTGCGCAGCACGGGCAGCCGGATGCCGCACTCGCAGGGGTCGGTCTCGATCCGGACCAGGTCGCCGGTGCGGTAGCGCAGCAGCGGGCGGGAGGGGATGTCCAGGGTGGTGACGATCAGCTCGCCCTGCACCGGTTCGCTGTCCGGGCCGAGCACGGTGGTGCGCTCGCCGTCGTCGATCTCCAGCAGGTAGCTCTGCAACTGGAGGTGCAGCCGGCGGCGTTCGCAGGTGACGGCGAGGGTGCCGGTCTCCGAGGAGCCGTACGAGCCGACGTAGGCGGTGCCGCCGGTGAGGCGTTCGAGGTGGCGCACGAAGCTGGGGCCGGTCTGCTCGGCCATCAGCAGCAGCCGGTCGAAGCGGGGCAGCGGCAGTCCGTTGCGCTGGGAGAACTGGGCGAGTTCCAGCAGCCGGGAGGGCGGGCCGACGTAGACGTTGGCGTTCAGGTCGGAGATCAGCCGCAGCACCCGGGTGTAGTCGCCGGTGATGTTGTCCACCCAGGGGCGGAAGGACATCACCCCGAGGTACTCCAGCACCTTCTCGAACTGGTAGGCGGCGGGGGCGAAGGGGGCGTTGATGAGGATCAGGGCGACGTCGGCGGGCTGTAGCAGCCGGCCCCAGGCCTCGCCGATGTTGAGGGTGTTGACCAGCAGGTCGTCCACCGCCTTGGGGGCGGGGGCCGGGTCGCCGGTGGTGCCGGAGGACTCGTAGTAGTGCAGGAACTCCGAGAGCGGGCGGGTGAACGCGCCGGCGCCGTGGCCGCCGAGCTCCTTCTTGCCGAGGAACGGCAGTGCGGCGAAGGCGTCCAGGGCCTCGGCGGGGGTGAGCGGGGTGTCCGAGCGCAGCCGCTCGGCGAGCTCGCCGGTGAGGGTGGCGGCGTACATCGGGGAGCGCACGGCGGCGGCCAGCGTGGTGGCGAGCTTGGCGCCGTAGCGGTCGGACGGGTCCTGGCCCTGCCAGGTGCGGTGGATCAGGGCGGTGTGGGAGTCCAGGCGCTCGGCGGCGTCCTGGCGTTGGGCGGGGTCGCGCAGTAGCAGCATCTCTGATTGCTCCTCGGTCTGGGGGAGTCACGGTCGGGACGTGCCGGTGCGGGGGAGCGGGCGGGCGCATCGGTGAAGCGGGGCCGGTGGTAGAGCTGGGGCCGGCGGGAGAGCACGGGGTCGGTGGTCGAGCAGGGGTCAGCGGGCGGCGAAGGGCTCGGGGAGCCCGGCGGCGCGGCGCAGCGAGCCGTCCCGGACCAGGCCGGCCACGGCGGCGACGTCGCCGTCCATCCGCCGGTCGCGGTCGGTGAAGGGGGCGTGCTCGCGGATCAGGCCGTGCACCTTCTGGAGGGTGGGCGAGGCCTTGCGCAGGCCGCGCAGGTCGACCGCCTGGGCGACGGCGAGCAGGTGGATCGCGGTGACGTCGCGGGTGAGTTCGACGACCGTACGGGCGTCGCGGGCGGCGATCGTGCCCATGCTCACCTTGTCCTGGTTGTGCGCCTCGGTGGACCGGGAGAACAGCGAGGCGGGGGCGGCGGTCTTGAGCGCCTCGGCGGTGAGCGCGGAGGCGGCGATCTGCATGCCCTTGAAGCCGTGGTGCAGCCCGGCGTGGGCGTCGGTGTCGGCGGCGGGGGCGATCAGGTTGGGCGGCAGGCCGCGGCTGAACTTGGGGTCGACCACCAGGGCGAGCTGGCGGTCGAGCAGGTCGGCGGTGTTGGCGACGGCGGTCTTGAGGCTGTCCATGGCCTGGCCGACGTGGCCGGCGTAGAAGTTGCCGCCGTGGTGCAGCAGGCCCTCCTCGGTGTCGAACAGCGGGTTGTCGGTGGAGGAGTTGACCTCGGTCTCCAGCCAGGGCCGCACCCAGTCCAGGGTGTCCCGCAGTACGCCGGTGACGTGCGGGGCGCAGCGCAGTGAGTACGGGTCCTGGATGCGGTGCTCGTGGGTGAGGAAGCCGCGGTCGCCCAGGCGCTCCTGGCGGTCGAGGATGCCCCGGTAGTCGGTGGCCAGTTCGGAGCTGTCGAGCAGGGCGCGGATCGTGGCGGCGGAGGCGAGCTGGCCGCTGTGCGGCTTCTGCAGGTGCAGGAAGGGGTGGAAGTGCGAGGCGTTGCCGTGCAGCGCCTCCACGGCGAGCGCGGTGGCGATGTCGGCGGCGGCGGCGAGTTCGGCCGCGTCGTGGGCGGCCAGGACGGCGAAGGCGGAGGTGAAGGAGGTGCCGTTGATCAGGGCCAGGCCCTCCTTGGCGGAGAGCACGACCGGTTCGATGCCCTCCTCGGCGAGCGCCTCGGCGGCCGGGCGGACCCGGCCGCGGTGCAGCACCTCGCCCTCGCCGAGCAGGGCGTGCGCGAGGTAGCAGAGCGGGACGAGGTCACCGCTGGCGCCGAGCGAGCCCCGTTCGGGGATGAGCGGCAGGATGTCGGCGGCCAGGTGGCGCAGCAGGGTGTCGACCACGGCGGGGCGGATCGCGGAGGGGCCGCGGCCCAGGCAGTTGGCGCGGATCAGCTGGACGGCGCGGGCGACCTCGGGTGCGGCGGTGGGGCCGGTGCCGTTGAGGTGGTAGGTGACCAGGTTGCGCTGGAGCGCGGCGGCCCGGTCGGCGGAGATCTGGTGCGCGACGGAGTCGCCGAAGCCGGTGGTGATGCCGTACAGCGGGATGCCGCGGGCCAGCCAGTCCTCCTTGAGGGCGACGGAGGCGGCCATCCGCTCGGCGGCGGCGGGGGCGAGGACCGGTCTGGCGGCGCCGGGGCGGGCCCGGGCGACGGAGACGATGTCGGTGAGGGTCAGGTCGTGGCCGGTCAGGGCCAACGGGGGCGTGGTGGGCATGGGTCCTCGTTCCTGGGGCGGAGCGGGCGGTCCGGTCGAGGGGCGGTGTACCGGCTGGCCCCAAGTCTCGGGATCGGACAGGCGTTCCGTCTTCGGGCATCCGTACGGACCGGATCCCGTCCCAACGGCCGGGCGGCGGCGGGGGACCCGGCCCAACGGACGGGGCGTCGGACCGGGTCGCTGGACTGGGGCGCCGGATGGGGTCGTCGGACTGGGTCACCGGGTTGGGTCGTCGGGTCGGGTCGGGCAACCGGGTCACTCGGACGGGTCGCTCGATCGGGTCGTCCGACCAGCCGTCGGACCGGGTCGTTCGACCGGGTCGCCAGGTCGGGTCGCTGGACCGGGTCATCGGGTCGGGGCGTCGGATCCGGTCGGGCGATCGGGTCGCCCGACCGACCGTCGGATCGGGGCGTTCGACAGGGGTGCCGGGTCGGGTCGTTCGACAGGGTCGCTGGACCTGGTCACCGCGTCGGGGCGTCGGACCGGGTCGTTCGACCAGGTTGCCACGACGCCACGACGCCACGACGCCGGGGCGTCACGTCGCCGCGACGCCGGGGCGCTACGACGCCGGGGCGGCGTGGCCCGGGGCCGTCACCACTCGACGGGCAGCGCCTTCGGACGCAGCGTCAGCAGGCCGCCGAGCCACTCGACCTCCTCGGCGGGCACCGCGAGCCGCAGCGAGGGCAGCCGGCGGGCCAGGGTGCCGAAGGCGACCTGGAGCTCCATCCGGGCGACGCCCGCGCCGGGGCAGTAGTGGGCGCCGTGGCCGAAGGCGACGTGCCGGGGGTCGGAGCGGGTGAGGACGAGCCGCTCCGGGTCGTCCACCCGGCGGACGTCGCGCCCGGCCGCGTGCATCACCGGGATGACGCCCTCGCCCCGGGCGACCGGGGTGCCGGCCAGCTCCAGGTCCTCGGTGGCGATCCGCATGAAGCCGATCTCGGACGGCGGGGCGTAGCGCAGCAGTTCCTCGGTCGCGTTCTCCAGCAGGTCGGGGCGCTCGGTGAGCAGCCGCCACTGGTCGGGGTGGCGCAGCAGCTGGTAGAGCGCCCGGGAGACCGCGCTGACAGTGGTGTCGTGGCCGGCCACCAGCAGGTTGATGCCGAGCCAGACCAGCTCGCGCTCGTCGAGGCGGTCCTCGTCGTCGCGGGCCGAGATGAGGGTGGAGAGCAGGTCCTCGCCGGGGTTCGCGCGGCGCTCGGCGACCAGCGCGGCGACGTACGCGGCGGACTCCTGGCGGGCGGCGAGCCGCTCCTCGGGGGTGTGGGCGGTGATGGAGACCAGCCGGTCGGTCCACTGCTGGAGCAGCGGGCGGTCCTCGACCGGGGCGCCGACCATCTCGCAGATCACCCAGACCGGCAGCACGGCGGCGAAGTCGTGGTGCAGGTCGGCCGGGCGGGGGCCGTCGACCAGCCGGTCGATCAGCTCGTCGGCGATCTCCACCACCCGGGAGCGCCAGCGCTCCGCCTTGCGCGGGGTGAAGGCGGGGGCGATCAGCCGGCGCAGCCGGGCGTGGTCGGGGCCCTCCTGGTTGAGCAGGTTGTACGGGTTGTCGGAGAAGTCCTCGCCGGAGACGGTGCGTACGGCGCCCGGCTCGCGCAGGGCGGCCCGGGACAGCCGCTGGTCGGAGAGGGCGGAGACGACCTCGTCGTAGCCGGTGACCAGCCAGGCCTGGTCGCCGCTGGGCAGTCGGACCCGGCTGACCGGGCACTTGGCGCGCAGGTCGGCGAACTCGGCGGGCGGCTCGCCGTAGGGGGAGAGCGGGAGGGGGTAGGCGGTGAGGTCCTGATCGGTCATCGGTCTGCCTCTCGGTCGGGTCGCGGATGGGTGCGGTGGTCGTGGTGGTCGGTCGCGGCCGTGTTCGTGGCCGTGGCCGTGGCCGTGTTCGTGGTCGGGCGGTCGTGGCGTCGGTTCGGGTGGCGCGGGGTCAGGCGGCGTGGGGTCAGGCGGTCGGGGCCTCGGTCAGCCGGTCGGCGGCCGGGGCGGGGCCGGGCGTCGGGCCGACCGGCGACCCCGGGGGCGTGGCGTCGTCGGCCCGCCGCCGGGGCGTGCCGAGCAGCCGGACCGCCGGCAGCTCGACGTACCGGTGCAGGAGCCCGGCGAGCAGCCAGGAGGCGGCGAACGCGCCGAGCAGCAGCGCGGCGACGACCGGCGTGGAGAAGGTCCGTCCGGCGCCGAGGGCGCGGTGGCCGTGGTCCAGGATCAGCCGGTGGACCAGGTAGAAGGCGAAGACCCAGCTACCGAGGGTGACCATCGGCCGGGAGGTGAGGAAGGAGCGGCGGCCGGCCACGTCGCGGGCGGCGAGTGCGGGCAGCAGCAGGGCGATCGGGACGATCGCGGGGGTGGTCAGGCCCCACAGGAACGGCAGCTGCTTGGCCAGGAACTGGGCCGGGAGGAGGAGCAGCGCGGCGGGCAGCGCCCCGATCGGCAGCCGGCGGCCGGTGAGGACGATCCGGGCGAGCAGGATGCCCAGCACGAACTCCAGCAGCCGCACCGGCGGGAACACGTAGACGAACCAGAACTGCCACACCGAGCCGGAGCCGAACGGCAGCGGCGGACGGTCCGGCAGCAGGGCGGAGGCGGCCGGGACGAGCAGGATCGCGACGATCACCGCGGCGGTCCAGGCCCAGAGCCGCTCGGGGCGGATCCGCCGGATCCAGCGCACCAGCAGCGGGAAGGCGGCGTAGAAGAAGACCTCGCAGGAGATCGACCAGCTGACGTCGTTGAGGCTGGAGAAGACCTCGCGGTCCGGGTTCCAGGTGTGCACCAGGAACAGGTTGGGAACGGCCTGCCGGAGGGTCGCGGCGCTGCCGGCCACGGCGAGCAGCACCAGCGCGGCGGCCCAGGTGAGCACGTGCAGCGGGTAGATCTTGGCGGCCCGGCGGCGCCAGAAGCCGCGGGCGCTGTGTCCGGGGCGCGACCCCCAGGTGATCACGAAGCCGCTGAGGACGAAGAAGCAGCTGATCGCGGTCCAGGCGCCGTTGGCGACGAGCCAGGCGTAGACGTCGGCGACCTCCGGGTCGCCGAACGGCTTCTCCATGTCCGCGTGGAAGGCGAAGACCGGCAGCACGATCAGGAACCTGATGCCGGTGAGCGAGGGCAGGCGGGGACGTCTGACGGATTCGGGCATGGCTGGGCAACTCCCCCGTGGGTTGGGCCGATATTTCTAAGGTTCGGCAATTATCAAACAATAGGAAGTCAACTCCCCGTGATGCAAGGGGTGTTGGTGTTCGTGTGGTGCCGAGATTGTTTGACGCTAGATGATTTGGCTGCTACGTTCAGTCCACTTGATTGAGATGCAGACGATTGTCTGCCAGATGGATAGGGAGAGGGCCGATGCCGGACACGGCGCCCCGCACCCTCGGCGCGCACAAGGGGTTGGCACTCCTGGTGCTCTGCGCCCAGCTCTTCCTCGACTCGATGGACGTCTCCCTGATGGGTGTCGCCCTGCCGGAGATCAAGCAGGACCTCGGCCTCGGGCCGGAGACGCTGCAGTGGATCATCTCCGGCTACGCCGTCGCGTACGGAGGCTTCCTGCTGCTCGGCGGGCGCGCCGCCGACCTCTTCGGCCGCCGCCGGCTGTTCTTCTGGGCCACCGCCGTGTTCGCCCTGGTCAGCCTGGCCGGCGGACTCGTCTCCGACGGCACCCTGCTGGTCGTCAGCCGCGTCATCAAGGGTGTCGCGGCCGCCTTCATCGCCCCCGCGGCGATGTCGATCATCACCACCACGTTCAAGGAGGGCCCCGAGCGCACCCGCGCGATGGGCATCTTCTCCCTCACCGGTGCCAGCGGCTACGCGGCCGGCCTGGTGTTCTCCGGCGTCCTGACCGAACTGCACTGGCGGCTCATCTTCTTCGTCCCGTTCGTGGTCGCCTCGCTGGTCCTCGCCGTCACCAACTACGCCGTCGCCCCCGACCAGCCGCGCACCGGCGAGCGTCCCGGCTTCGACGCGGCCGGCGCGCTCACCGCGACCGCCGGCGTCCTGCTGCTCGTCCTCGGACTCGTCCGAGCCCCCGAGGTCGGCTGGGGCTCCACCGCCACCCTCGCCTCGCTGATCGCCGCCGTCGTCCTGCTGGTCGCCTTCGTGGTCATCCAGCAGCGCCGCACCGACCCGCTGCTGCCGCTGCGGATCTTCCGCTCGCGCACCCTGTCCACCGCCAACACCGTCGGCCTGGTCTGGGCCTGCGCCACCATCGGCTGGCAGTTCATCGCCCTGCTCTACCTCCAGCAGGTGCTCGGCTACAGCGCCCTCCAGGCGGGCCTGGCGATCGTCCCGATGGCCGCCGCGATCCTGCTCGCCGTCAACCTCGCGCCCAAGCTGATCAACCGCTCCGGGCTGCGCCCGGCGGCCGTCCTCGGCCTGCTCCTCCAAGGCGGCGGCATCCTGCTGTTCCTGCGCACCGGCACGGACAGCGACTACCTGAGCGTGCTGCTGCCCGCGCTGATCGTGCACGGGCTCGGCAACGGCACCAGCTTCCTCGCCTTCAACATCGCCGCCGTCAGCGGCGTGAAGAACGAGGACCAGGGCCTGGCCACCGCGCTGGTCACCGCCGCCCTCCAGCTCGGCGGCGGCATCGGCGTCGCGGTCGGCGCGGCGGTGCTCACCGGCGTCGGCGGCGCCTCGCCCTCGCTCTCCGCGTACCACTGGGCCTTCCTGGTGGCCGCGCTGTTCTCGGCCGTCGGGCTGGTCGCCGCCGCCCTCGGGCTGGGCGCGCCGAAGGGCGTGACGGGCGAGGACGGCCCCACGGGCGAGGGCGGCGCCACGGGCGAGGGCGGTGCCGCGGACGGGGACGCCTCCGCCGAGGCGCCGGCCCGGACCGCGGACCTCCAGGAGGGCCGGGCGTGACCGCCACCCGGCCCGCCGCCACCGCCGTCGAGCGGCTCACCCCGGACGACCCCCGGATCTCCTGGGACGGCATCAGCGGCCTGGCCCGCCACGAGGACCGCTGGATCCCGCTGCGCCTGCCGCTGGACCGGGTGGCGACCACGCTCTCCGCCGACTTCGCCCGACTCGCCCGGATCCCGGCCGGCGCCCGCTTCGGCCTGCGCACCGACGCCGCCGAACTGATCCTGGAGCTGGACGCCGAATCCGGCAGCGCGCCGCTGGACGTGGTGGTGGACGGCGTCGTCGCCCACCGCTGGCACCCGGTGTCAGGCCGCCACCGGCTGGCCCTGCCGCTGCCCCCCGGCGCGAACGGCCCGGCCGAGGTGGAGGTCTGGCTGCCGCACCTCAGTCGCACCGGGATCGGCCCGCTCGCGCTGCGCGGCCACCGGGTGCTGGAGCCGCTCGACCGCACCGGACCGCGCTGGATCGCCTACGGCAGCTCGCTGACCCACGCGATGTTCCCGCACGGCCCGTCCGAGAGCTGGGTCTCGCTGGTGGCCGTCCGGCACGGCTGGCGGCTGCGCAACCTCGGCTTCGCCGGGGAGGCGTACCTGGACCCGCTGGTCGCCCGGGTCGTCCGGGACACCCCGGCCGAGCTGATCACGCTGGAGATCGGCACCAACGCCTACATCCGCAGCGTGTTCACCGCGCGCAGCTGGGGCTCGGCGGTGTGCGGCTTCGTCGAGACCATCCGGGACGGCCACCCCGACACCCCGATCGCGGTGATCGCCGCGCTGCCCTCGGTGGAACGGGAGAAGGCGGTCAACGCCGCCGGGCTGACCCTGGAGGGCATCCGCGAGCTGACCGGCGAGGCCGTCCGGGTGCTCCAGCGGCTCGGCGACGGGCGGCTGCACCTGGTCGACGGCCGGGACGTGCTGCCCGTCGCGGAGGCCGACCGGGTGTACGCGGACGGGCTGCACCCGACCCCGGACGGCGAGCACGACCTCGCGGACCGGGCCGCGCCGATCCTCCGGCGGCTCCTGCCCGGCTGAGGGCCGGCCCTGCTGGTCAGGACCCGAACGACGGTGCCCCGACGGGACGTTCCCGCCGGGGTACCGCCGTACGTTCGCCCGGGACCGCCCGCCGGGCCGTCCGTCAGGCCGCCGACCGCGCGGGCAGCCGGGGCACCGCCGCCAGCAGCTGCCGGGTGTACGGGTGCTCGGGAGCGCGGAACACCCGCTCGGCCGGGCCGTACTCGACCGCCCGGCCGTCCTTCATCACCAGCACCCGGTCGCTCACCTGCCGCACCACCGCGAGGTCGTGCGAGATGAACAGCATCGCCAGGCCCAGCTCGGCCCGCAGCCGGGCCAGCAGCTCCAGCACCTGCGCCTGCACCGAGACGTCCAGGGCCGACACCGGCTCGTCGCAGACCAGCAGCCGCGGCCCGGTGGCCAGCGCCCGGGCGATCGCCACCCGCTGGCGCTGTCCGCCGGACAGCCCGTGCGGCCGCCGCTCCAGGTGCTGCTCGCCGAGGCCCACCTGGGCCAGCAGCTCGACCGCCCGCTCCCGCCGGGCCGCGCCGCGGGCCACCCCGGCGACCGCCAGCGCCTCGGCCAGGATCCGCCGGACGGTGAAGCGCGGATCGAAGGAGGCCAGCGGGTCCTGGTGGACCAGCTGCACCGCGGACCGGGCCGGACGGCGCAGGCGCTCGGGCAGCGCGCTCCACGGCCGGCCGTCCAGCAGCACCTCCCCGGCGTCCGGGGCCAGCATGCCCATCACCAGCTGGGCGGTGGTGCTCTTGCCGGAGCCGGACTCGCCGACGATGCCCAGGGTCTCGCCGGGGGCGAGCCCGAACGACACGTCGGCGACGGCCTCCCGCAGGCCGCCGTCCGGGGTGCGGTAGCGCTTCACCAGGCCGCGGGCGGTGAGGAGTCGGCCCGTTCCCGGGTCGGCGGGGGCGGCCTCGGCGGCCGGGCGGTCCGGATCGGGCGCGGCGGCCAGCAGCACCCGGGTGTACGGGTGCTCGGGCGCGCCCAGCACCCGCTCGGCCGGGCCGCTCTCCACGATCCGGCCGTCCTTCATCACCGCGATCCGGTCCGCCAGCCGGGCCACCACCGCCAGGTCGTGGCTGATCAGCAGCAGGGCCGTCCCCTTGGCCTTCAACTCGCCGAGCAGGTCCAGTACTTGGGCCTGCACGGTGACGTCCAGCGCGGTGGTCGGCTCGTCCGCGACCAGCACCCGCGGCCCGGCCGCCAGTGCGGAGGCGATCAGCGCCCGCTGGCGCAGCCCGCCGGACAGCTGGTGCGGGTACTGCCGGGCCCGTCCGGCCGGTTCCGGCACCCCGACGTCGCGCAGCAACTCCTCGACCCGGCCCGGCACTTCGGCCTTCGGCAGAACCCGGTGGGCGAGCAGCGGCTCACCCACCTCGGCGCCCACCCGGCGCAGCGGGTCCAGTGCGGACAGCGCGTCCTGGAGCACCAGCCCGACCGTCCGGCCGCGCACCCGGCGCCACTCCCGCTCGCCGAACGCGGCGGCGTCCCGGCCCTCGACCAGGAACCGCTCGGCCCGTACGGCGGCACCGGGCGCGGTCAGCCCGACCAGCGTCCGGGCCGTGACGCTCTTGCCCGAGCCGGACTCGCCGACCAGCGCCAGGCACTCGCCCGCCGACAGCGCCAGCGACACCCCGGCCACCGCCGTGGTCCGCCGCCTGCCGTGGCCGAACTCGACGTTCAGGCCCTCCAGTTCGATGATCGGGCTCATGGCGTCCGTCCTTCCAGGCAGCGGTGCAACTGTCGGCCGAGCACGGTGATCGCGACCACCACGGCGGTGATCGCGGCCCCCGGGAAGACCGCGATCCACCAGGCGGTGGACAGGAAGTCGCGGCCCTGGGAGAGCATCGCCCCCCACTCCGGGGCGGGCGCCTTGGGCCCGAGCCCGAGGAAGCTGAGCGCCGCGCCCGAGACCACGGCGGTGCCGACGGCCAGCGTGGCGGGCACTGTCAGCGGCCCCAGCGTGTTCGGCAGCACGTGCCGCAGCACCACGGCCGTCCGGGGCACCCCGAGCGCCGTCGCGGCGCGCACGTACTCCGAGCCGCGCACCACCATCGCCTGCCCGCGCACCAGCCGGGCGAAGCCGGGGGTGGCCGCGATCGCGATGGCCAGCAGCGCGTTGCCGGTGCCCGGGCCGACCACCGCGATCACCAGCAGTGCGAGCAGCAGTTCGGGCAGCGCCAGCAGGACGTCCACGGCGCGCATCGCCACCTGGTCGCCGATCCGGCCGGACAGCGCGGCCGGCAGGCCGACCAGCAGGCCGGCCAGCACGGACAGCGCCGTCGCGCCGAGCCCGATCAGCAGCGAGTAC
This sequence comes from Kitasatospora sp. NPDC004799, assembly GCF_040609095.1. Taxonomy (NCBI): domain Bacteria; kingdom Bacillati; phylum Actinomycetota; class Actinomycetes; order Kitasatosporales; family Streptomycetaceae; genus Kitasatospora; species Kitasatospora sp. NPDC004799. The sequence goes on along the minus strand of NZ_JBEXJK010000098.1, from coordinate 4,551 downwards.
CGGGCGCCGTGCACCACCCGGGCGTACACGTCCCGGCCCAACTGGTCGGTGCCCAACCAGTGTTCGGCGCCGGGCGGGGTGAGCGCGGCGACCGGGTCGGCCGCCGTCGGGTCGGCGGGCGCGAGCAGCCCGGGCCAGGCGCAGGCGAGCACCGCCACCGCCAGGACCAGCGCGGCGAGCAGCGCCCCGGGCCGCAGCCGGGCGGCCCGGCCCCCGGCGGAGCGGACCGTACGGGCGGCCGGCCCGGGGGCCGGCTCGGAGGGAGCCCCGGGGGCCGGTGCGACCGAGCTCGTCATGCCGCCACCTCCCGCACCGGGCCGGCGCCGCGCAGCCGGGGGTCGATCAGCAGGTAGAGCCCGTCCACCACGGTGTTCACCACCAGGTAGACCGCGGCGGACAGCAGGATCAGCCCGATCACCACCGGCAGGTCGTGCCCGGTGACCGCGTCCAGCGCCACCCGGCCCAGCCCCGGCCGGGCGAACACCGTCTCCACCAGGACCGTCCCGCCCAGCAGCCCGCCCACCAGCCAGCCGCCCAGCGTGACCGCCGGCACCAGCGCGTGCCGCAGCGCGTGCCGGCCGCGCAGCGCCAGCGGGCCGATCCCGCGCGAGCGGGCGGTCAGCGCGAACGGCTCGTGCAGCGCCGACTCCAGGCCCTCCCGCAGCACCTGCGAGAGCAGCGAGCCGAACGGCACCGCCAGCGTCACCGCCGGCAGCACCAGCGACTCCCAGCCCTCCGCCCCGGCGACCGGGAACAGCCGCAGGTGGAAGGAGAACAGCGTGAGCAGCAGCACGCCCAGCCAGAACGGCGGGGTGGAGATCGCCAGCAGCTCCGCCCCGGACGCCGCGCCGCGCACCGCCCGGCGGCGCCCGGCCGTGGTCACCGCGGAGACCAGGGCGAACAGCAGGATCAGCCCGAAGGCCGTCAGCGCGAGCTCCGCGGTCGGGCCGAGCTGCTCGCCGATGATCAGGCTCACCGGCTGCTGCTGCTGGTAGGAGCGGCCGAGGTCGCCGCCCAGCAGCCGGCCGAGGAACGTCAGGTACTGCTCGAACAGCGGGCGGTCCAGCCCGAACTCCCGGGTGATCTCGGCCCGGACGGCCGCCGAGCCGGTGGTCACCGAGCCGCCGAGCAGGGTCGACACCGGGTCGCCCGGCACCAGGTGCAGCGCCAGGAACCCCAGGGTGGCCGCGCCCCAGAGCACCAGGACCGCGCCGCCCAGCCGGTGCAGGGCCGCGCGCGCGAACCGGCTCACCTGGTCCGCCAGACGCCGGCGAACTGCGGCCAGGCGTTCGCGTCGAACACCAGCCCGCGGACGCCCTCGGAGCGCCCGATCAGGTTGGCGGTCACGTACAGCGGCAGCACCGTGCCGTGCTCGACCGCCCACCGCTCGGCCTTGGTGTAGTTCGCCTTGCGGGCCGCCGGGTCGGTCGTCGCCGCGCCCGCCGTCAGCCAGCCGTCCAGCTCCGGGTCGCTGCTCAGCGAGACGTTCTGGCCGCCGGCGGCCGGGGTGTTGGCGGAGAGGTAGAAGCCGGCCAGGATCGCCGGATCGGCCCGCACCCAGGAGTTGTCCCACAGGTCGTAGTCGCCGCTCGCGTAGACCTTGAAGTAGGTGCCGTTGTCGATCGAGTCGCGCACCAGCTCGACCCCGGCCTTCTTCAGGTCGGCCTGGATGCCCGCCGCCAGGGTGTCGCGCTGGTCGCGCACCAGCGAGGCGATGTACGGCCAGTGCAGGGTCAGCCGCTTGCCGTCCTTGACCCGGTAGCCGTCCCCGTCCCGGGCGCTCCAGCCGGCCTCGTCCAGCAGCCGGCCGGCCGCCGCCGCGTCGTGCGGGAGCGCGTCCTTCAGCCCGGCCTCGTACGACGCCGGGGTGGTCGGGCTCAGCGGGCTCCAGGCGCGCTCGTACTCGCCGAAGTAGATGCTCTTGACCAGCGCGTCCACGTCCACCGCCCGCTGGACGGCCCGGCGCACCCGCTCGTCCCGCAGCGCGCCGCGGGTGGAGTTCAGGAACAGCGAGTAGACCACGCCCGGGTTCTGCGTCCGGGTGACCTCGACGCCCGCCGCCCGGACGGTGCGCACCGCCGAGACCGGCAGCGCCGCCGCGTCCACCTGGCGGCTGGTCAGCGCGCCGGAGCGGACCGAGTCCTCGGGCAGGAAGCGGATGGTCAGCCCGTCCAGGTACGGCGCGCCCTGGTTCGCGGCGCCCTCCGGGGCCCAGGCGTAGGCGTCGTTGCGCTTGAACTCGACGTGGTCGTTCTTGACGTACTCGGTCTCCCGGAACGGCCCGGTGCCCACCGAGTTCGCGCCGCCCGCGCACAGCTGGTCGGCCTTCTCCGCCAGCGACTTGGGGGAGGCGATGCCCAGGTACGGGGTGGCGGCCGCCTGCAGGAACGGCACGTACGGCTCCGCGAAGGAGACCCGGACGGTGAGCGGGTCCACCACCTCCGCCCCGGTGTACGGGCCGAGCAGGCTGGCCGCGTACAGCGACTTGGTCCTCGGGTCCTTGACGTGGTCCAGGTTGGCCTTCACCGCGGCGGCGTCGAAGGCCGTGCCGTCGTGGAAGGTGACGCCCTCGCGCAGCTGGAAGGTGTACGTCCGGGCGTCCGGGGAGATCTGCCAGGACTTCGCCAGCCACGGGTGGAAGGCGCCCTTGTCGTCCAGGTACACCAGCGAGTCGAAGACGTTGCGCTGGATCACCGCCGTCACGTCGCCCGGGCTGACGTGCGGGTCCAGGCAGGAGGTGCCGACCGCCACCGCGTACTTCAGGGTGCCGCCGCGCACCGGAGTGCCCCCGGTGCCCCCGCCCGGCGCGGCCGGGCCGGCCGAGGAGCAGCCCGCGAGCAGCGCGGCCGCCAGGCCGACGGCGGGGACGGCCGGGGGGACGGCGAACGGACGGGGGGTGCGGGTCCGTCGGGCGGCGGGGGGCACGGGTCTGCTGGGCATGGGTGACTCCTCGGTGGTGCCGGTGGAGGGCGTACGGGACCGCCGCCGGGCGCGGGCGCGCACGGCGGGGGAAAGGGGAGAGGAAGGAAGAGCGGATCGGGCGTCGGATCCGGGGCCCGGCCCGGGTGCCCGGCTCCCAGGCGTCAGGGGGCCTGGCTCTCGGATGCCGGGTGCCTGGCTCTCAGGCGTCGGGTGTCAGGCGTCGGGTGTCAGGCGTCGGGTGTCAGGCGTCGGGTATCAGGCGTCGGGTGTCAGGCCGAGGCGCGGTACGGGGCGCCGGGCACACCGGTGCCCCGGGCGCGGTCGAGGACGCGACATCGGCCGCGGCCGACCGGGCCACCCGCCGACGGGGCGACGCCCCGCGAGGCCGGGGTCCTGCCACCGCTGCTGTGCACTGCGGCCTCCGATGCCTGCGCGTCCGCCCGTTTCGCGCACCAGGGTGCCCGCTGCCGGCGGTTCCTGGCCACCGCGGCGTTCCACCCAGTGGAACGCGTCTCAGCCGGCGGGGTGCGCCCCCTCCCCGGCCACCGAACGCGCCACCTCGGCCGCCATCAGCCGCCCCGCCTCGCGCAACCGCCCTTCGTACCGGACCGGATCCACCGGCGCGGCCACCACCAGCCCCAGCGCCGCCAGCAGCGAACCGTCCGGATGGAACACCGGCACCGCCGCCGCGCCGTACCCCGGCTGCATCTCCCGGCGCGCGTACCCGACGCCGCCGCGCCGCACCGCCGCCAGCTCCCGGGCCAGCCGGCCCGGCGCCACCACGGTGTACCGGGTGTGCCGCGCGCCCGCCGCGGACAGACCCGCCGTCACCTCCCGGACCAGCGCCTCCGGCGCGTACGCCAGCAGCACCCGGCCCACCGCCGTGGCGTGCAGGTCCATCCGGCCGCCCACCCGCACCTGGAACGGCGAGGACTGCACGGCCGCGCTCGGCAGCCGGTCCAGCAGCAGCGCCGACCGGCCGTCCAGCGTCGCCACCAGCGCCGTCTGACCGGTCCGCTCGTGCAGTTCCTGCAGGGCCGGCTGCGCCAGCTCCCGGATCCGGCGCAGGCACGGCTCCAGCGCCCCCAGCGCCCACAGCCGCCGCCCCAGCCGGTACCCGCCGTCCCGCTGCCGCTCCAGCGCGCCCCAGGCGACCAGCTCGCGCACCATCCGCAGCGCCGTCGGCGCCGGCAGCCCGGCCTGCCGCGCGATCTCCGCCAGCCGCAGCGACTCCCGCTCCCCGTCGAAGGCCTCCAGTACCGCGAACACCCGCCCGGCCACCGACCGGCCCCCGGCCTCCCCCGAATTCCCCGCCACCCGCCCCACCTCCACCGCCGCCCACATCCCGTGCCCTGCCCCAACACCCGCACCCGGCACGCCGATTCCGCCCCGGCGGGCCGGGTCGGAGCAGCGTCACCCGCCCACCCTCCTCGGCCGCCCGCATCCCCCTGCACCGCGGCCCGACCGGCCGTCCCCGGCGCCCCGATTCCGCCCGGCGCGGGCCGGGGCAGCGGAGGCAGTCGGCCATCCGCTTCCTGTCTCCTGCTCAGCGCCGCGCCGGGCACCTTCCGTTGTGCCCGCGGCGCCCGCCTCGCCCGGCGCCCGCCTCGCCCGCCGCCGGGCGCGGAC
>NZ_JBEXJK010000097.1:0-22924 GCF_040609095.1 Kitasatospora sp. NPDC004799 | reverse complement strand
CCGCAGTGGCTCCCTCCTCCGCCTTGCGATGCACGCACCCCAACGCCGCCCCGCCCGCCCTCCGGGCGGACGACGGGAGTTTGAAGACGGACCCTGGGCCCCGCCCGGCCGATCATGTGACTAGTCGGCCAGTGCCAGCTTGACGCCGAAGCCCAGCACCACCGCGCCGGTCACCCGGTCCATCAGCCGCCGGGCGGCCGGACGGCGCAGCCAGCCGCGCAGCACCCGGGCGAAGCCCACCAGGACGGTCGACCAGAGCACGCCCTCGACGACGTGCACGCAGGTCAGCGCCACGCCGGCGGCGAAGTGCGGGGCCCCGGCGGGGATGAACTGCGGCAGCACGGCCACGTAGAAGACCCCGACCTTGGGGTTCAGCAGGTTGGTCAGCGTGCCCCGCCGCCAGCCGTGCGCGAACCCGCCGTCCTCCGGCTCCGCCTCGGCCGCCGCCTCGCCGCCCCGGTCGCGCAGCATCCCGACGCCCATCCACACCAGGTACGCCGCGCCCGCCCAGCGCAGGACCTCGTACGCCAGCTGCGAGGCGGTCAGCAGCGCCGTCACCCCGGCCGAGGTCAGCGTCCCCCAGATCAGCGTCCCGGTCTGGATCCCCAGCACGACCCCCCAGGCCTGCCGCCGGCGCCCCAGCGCCGAGGTCCGCAGCACCAGCGCGGTGTCGAGCCCGGGCGTGAGCGTGAGCAGCCCCACGACGAGGGCGAAGGACCACAGAGCCGTTGTCATCTCCATGGGCCTCGATGCTCTCACAGCCCGGGGCCGCCCCCGCCGGCGCGGCTGCTCAGGTGATGTCGAGGCGGGCGGCGAGGCGGAGCAGGCCGGGGCTGAGGCGGGAGAGGAGGCGGGCGGCCTTGGCCTCGGGGGTGACGGGGACGACGGGCTTGCCGGTGCGGACGGCGGCGAGGACAGCGCTCGCGACCTTCTCCGGGGGGAAGCCGCGGCGGGCGTAGAGCTTCGCGGCGCGGGCCTGCTTGGCGGCCTGCTCGGCGGAGGTGGTGGCGGAGAAGGTGGAGGTGCGGGTGATGTTGGTGTTGACGATGCCGGGGCAGATGGTGGAGACGCCGATGCCGTGGCCGACGAACTCCGCGCGCAGGCAGTCCGAGAGCATGAACACCGCGGCCTTGCTGGTGGCGTAGGCGGTGAGCGCCTTGGAGGGCAGGTAGGCGGCGGCCGAGGAGACGTTGACGATGTGGCCGCCCTGGCCGCGGTCGGCCATCAGGGTGCCGAAGGCGCGGCAGCCGTGGATCACGCCCCAGAGGTTGACGTCCAGGACCCGCTGCCACTCCTTCTCGGTGGTCTGCAGGAACGTCCCGGAGTGGCCGATGCCCGCGTTGTTGACCATCACGTCGGGCACCCCGTGCTCGGCGGCGACGGTCTGCGCGAAGGCGTCCACCGCCGCGCCGTCCGAGACGTCCACCCGGTAGGCGTGCGCCCGCGGGCCGATCAGCGAGGCCAGTTCGGCGGTGCGCTCGGCGGCCGCGAGGTCGAGGTCGCAGACCACCACCCGGGCGCCCTCCTCGGCGAAGGCGAGCGCGGTCGCCCGGCCGATGCCGCTGCCGCCGCCGGTGACCACGACCAGCCGGCCGTCACCGTCCTCCGGTCGGGCCCGGCCCGCCTCGATGCGGGCGGTGAATCCGCGGACCAGTCCGGCCACGGTGGCTCCCTTCTCCAGCAGCGCCGACCAGTGGCCGGCGTGCAGCGTCCTGCGGGTCAGTTTCGGCACCCAGCGCTCCAGCCCCTCGGAGAGGTAGGTGCCGACGTACCGGTCCCGGGTGAGGGTGATCAGCTGGACCGGCACCTCGGTCGGCCGCTCGCGCGGACTGCCCAGGGTGGGGCGGAAGTTGGCCCGGTACAGCTCGATGCCGCGGACCGCGTCGCGGCGCAGGGTGGGCTGCGGGTGGCCGGCCCGCGGGCTGACCTGCTCCAGGTCGCGCAGCACCCGCGGCCAGGCCCGGGCGAGGCCCAGGCGCCAGATGCCGGGGGCGAGGTAGGGCAGGTGGAAGGCGGTGATGTACCAGGAGTGCAGGCCCTGGTGCAGCAGCTGCCCGAGGTGGCGCGGGGTGGGCCGGCGCAGCCGGTGGCGCAGCCAGAAGCCCATGTGGTCCAGGCTGGGGCCGGACAGGGTGGTGTACGAGGCGATCCGGCGTTCGGCGCCGGGTGCGGTGACGGCCTCCCAGGACTGGATCGAGCCCCAGTCGTGGGCGACCAGGTGCACCGGGCGGTCCGGGCTGACGGCGTCGGCGACCGCGAACAGGTCCTCGGCGAGGTGCTCCAGGCGGTAGCCGGACCGGTCGGCGGGGGCGGCCGACTCGCCGGCGCCGCGCACGTCGTAGCGGACCACGTGGTGGTCGCGGGCGAGGTCGGCGGCGATGTCGTCCCAGACCACGTGGGAGTCGGGGTAGCCGTGCACGAGGAGGACGGTGGGGGCGGTGGGGTCGCCCTGCTCGAAGACGGCGAGCGGCAGGCCGCCGGAGTGGACGGTCCGGCGGCGGACCGGGGACGCCGTCGGGGGCTGCGGCGGGCGCTTCGTCGGGCTCGTCATCGGGTGGCCTCCAGGGTGGTCGGCTCGGCGGCGGCGGTCGGCGCGGTGGCGGTCGGCGCGGTGGCTGCGGTCTCGGCCACCGCCCACCGGCGGACGTGCGGCAGGTCGTCGTCGAGCCAGTAGGCGTCGTCCTCGGTGACCACCAGCAGCTCCTCGAACTTGATGCCCACGCCCCGGAAGCCGATGTGCGGCTCGACCGCCCACAGGCCCGGGGTGGGCGCGTGCCGCGACGAGCGGCCGTCCGCCCAGAGCGGCGAACGGCCGTGCAGCCGCTCGGAGATCAGCTCGCGCCCCAGGGTCTGCAGGGTGCGCACGCCGAAGCCGAAGACGTTCACCCCGGCCGGGCCGCGCGCGGTGTTGCGGGTGACCTGGTGGCCGATCACCCGGCCCGGGTAGACCTGGTGGCGGTTGTCGTAGCCGTGCGCGGCGATCTGGGCGTCCACCGCGGCGTACACCTCGGCGAGCGGCCTGCGGGCCCGCACCTCCCGGAGGATCAGCTCGCGGTAGACCTTCAGGTCGGCGGCCAGGCGGTCCCACACCCGGTTCTCGCCGACCTTGCCGCCGTAGCCGATGTCGGCGGTGTAGCCGTCCACCACGGGCGCGCAGTCCAGCACGTACGGCATGCCCTCCTCCAGGCGGCGGTTGCCGGCGAAGAACTGGAGCGGGGTGTGGAAGTGCCGGAACGCCGTCCGGTCGCCGAACCAGGCGAAGGGGACGTGGAAGAAGTCCTGCACCCCGGCGGCGACCAGGCGGCGGCGCAGCTCGGCGGTGGCCTGCCGCTCGGTGACCCCGGGTTCGATCCAGGCCGCGACCTGTTCGGCGCAGTGGTAGGCGAGCTGCTGGGTCTCGCGGAAGCGGGCGAGGTCGCGCTCGGTGTAGCGGAAGGCGGGGATCGCCTTCGCCAGGGAATTCGCCATCGAGGGGGCTCCTTCTAGAGGTCGAGCACGAGGGTCTCGCCCTCGGCGGCCCGGGAGACGCAGGGCAGCAGGGCGCCGGCGGCACGCTGCTCGGGGGTGAGCCGGCGGTCCCGGTGGTCGGGCGCGCCGGCCAGCACCCGGACCTCGCAGGTGCCGCAGAAGCCCTGGTGGCAGGAGTACGGGAGGTCCGGGCGGGCCTCGCGGAGCACGTCCAGGGCGGAGCGGTCGGCGGGGACGTCGAGGGTCGGACCGTCGGTGCCGAGGCGGACGGCGAACGGCTCGCCGTCGGTGACCGGGGCGGCGCCGAAGCGCTCGAAGTGCAGGGCGGCGGCCGGGGATTCGTCCAGGGCGCGCTGCACGGCGGTGAGCATCGGGGCCGGGCCGCAGCAGTAGACGGCGGCGCCGCGCGGGGCGTGGGCGAGCAGTTCGGCGCCGGTGGGGACGCCGCCGTGCTCGTCGTCGGTGCGCAGCACCACCCGGTGCGGGTCGAGGGCGCGCAGCTCGTCCGCGTACGGGAGGGTGTCGGCGCTGCGGCCGACGTGCACCAGACGCCAGTCCAGGCCGTGCCGCTGCGCCTCGCGGGCCATCGGGAGCAGCGGGGTGATGCCGATGCCGCCGGCCAGCAGGAGGACGGCCGGCTCGGCGCAGAAGGCGAAGCCGTTGCGCGGGCGGCGGGCGGTGAGCCGGGTGCCGGGGTGCAGGGCGTCGTGGACCTCGACGGACCCGCCGCCGCCCCCGGGCAGCCGGCGGACGGCGACGCGGTAGGCGGTGCGGTCGGCCGGGTCGCCGCTGAGGGAGTAGTGGCGCTCGCGGCCGGAGGGCAGGACGAGGCGCAGGTGGGCGCCCGGCTGCCAGCCGGGCAGCGGGCCGCCGGAGGGGTCGGCGAGGCGCAACTCGACGACGTCGGCAACGAGTTGCCGGCGCTCCGTGACGACCAGCTGGAGCGGCGGGGTGGGGCGGCTGAGCGGGCGGCGGGGGTTGCGGCGCAGCAGCGGGCTGCCGAGGGCCGGGCTGTAGCGGTCGCCGAAGGCGGTGAGCCGGCGCATGAAGCCGTCGACGCGGGGGCGGCCGTAGAGGTCGGGGGGCGGGGTGAGCAGGTCCATCCGGCGGGGTCCTTGGAGGTGGGGAGGGAGGAGGACCGGGCTCAGCGCCCGGCGGCCGCGCGGGCGGCCGGGGAGGTGGCGAGGTAGCCCAGCGCCTGGCTGGACGAGCCCTCCTGGGTCGGGTGGTAGCCCGGCCGCAGGTACCGCAGCCCGGAGCGGATCGACTTGACCGGGTCCGGCAGCAGTCCGCGCCTGGCGATCCGGCCCGCCTCCCGCCAGGTCGGCTTGAGCCGCCCCTGCAGGGTCGGGTCGGCGGCGAGCAGGAAGCGGGCGCCGCGCACCCAGAGGTGGACCAGCAGCGGCCCGGACACCGCCATCCCGCGCACCCGGCGCAGGTAGCCAGGGTCCAGGTGGACCATCAGGTCGTAGGCGACGCTGCGGTGCTCGACCTCCTCCGCGCCGTGCCAGCGCAGCAGGTCCAGCATCGTCGGGTCGGCCTTGGCCCGGTCCAGGCCCGGGGAGTTGAGCGCCCAGTTGCCGAGGAAGGCGGTGAAGTGCTCGATCGCCGCGATGAAGGCGACCCGCTCGATGACGTTCTCCCGCCGCCGGGCCGGCGTCAGCCCCGGCTTGTCGCCCAGGACGCGCTGGAACAGCCAGGAGATCTGCCGGACGTACGGCCTCGGGTCGAGCCCCTGGCCGAGCAGGTGGTCCAGGACCTCCTGGTGCGCCTCGGCGTGGATGGCCTCCTGTCCGATGAACCCCAGGACCTCCTCGCGCAGCTGCTCGTCCCGGATGAGCGGCAGCGCCTCCTTGAACACCTTGACGAACCACCGCTCGCCCTCGGGCAGCAGCAGGTGCAGCACGTTGATGACGTGGGTGGCCATCGGCTCGTCCGGGATCCAGTGCAGCGGCAGCCGCTCCCAGTCGAAGCGGACGTCCCGGGGCTCCAGGACGAGGCCGTCGTGCACGCGCGCGGCGGGCGCGGCGAGGGCGGGGACGGGGGTGGAACGGGGCATGGCAGGCCCTCCTGACCTGGGGGCGGCGGCTCGGCTCCAGGGAAACGTACTCGCGGGTAGCGAGCGGGACAAGGGTTTCGGCAGCTCTTATCGACATCGAGTCTAATAAGTGATGCGCAGGGGCGGGCGCCCCGGGGAACACGAGTGCGGCGGGCGCGGCAGGCGCGGCGGGCACCACGGGAAGCGCGGACACCACCGCCACCCCGGCTGCCACGGGAAACGCGGGAAACGCGGGAAGCCCCACCGGTCCCCGGCAGGGCTTCCTCGGACTCGCGCGCGACCGCCGGTCCGCCGTCAGACCGCCATCGCCAGCATCAGCGGCGCCGCCCGGGCCGCCAGCAGCTCGGCGGCGGCCTTCAGCTTGTGGACGTTGCCCGCCGGCATCGAGGTGGCCAGGCAGCCGACCGTGCTGCCCGCCGTGATCGGCACCGCCGCGCACACCGTGCCCAGCGCGTACTCCTGGATGTCCAGCACCGGCACCGTGGCCGGCTGCCGCTCCAGCCGGTGCATCAGCTGGTCGGCGTCGGTGACGGTGCGGGAGGTGAGCCGGGCGACCGGGTGCCGGGAGAGGTGGTCCCGGCGGGCGTCCGCGTCCAGCTGGCTGAGCAGGCACTTGCCGATCGCGCTGGCGTGCGCGGTGGCCCGGAAGTCCACCCACTCCTGCACGGCCGGCGCGTAGTCGGCGGCCGAGACCGCCTCCACCGACAACTCGCCGTCGTGGTACCGGCTGAAGTACACCGCGGCACCCAACTCGTCCCGGAGTTCGGCGAGCTTGCGGTTGAGCCGGGCCTTCACCAGCTGCTCCCGGTTGTGCTGACCGAGCAGGGCGAAGGTGCCGCCCAGCAGCCAACCGCCGTCCTGGCACTGGAGGTAGCCCTCGACCTCCAGGATCTCGGCGAGCCGGCGCACGGTGGGCAGCCCGAGCGAGGTCTCCCGGGCGAGGGCCACCAGGGTGGCGCCGTCGGGGTGGCGGTCGACCGCCTCCAGCAGTCTGAGGGCGTGCTGGAGGGAGGTGAACGGGCCCATCGGACCCTGGTCAAGCGCGGCGTGACGACCCGGGGCTGGTGTCGACATGTCGTCCCCTTCCGATGTCCCCCCACGGAGCGACCGCGGGCACCCACCAGCCTATCGACCCGGCGGCTCCGACGGCTGCCGTCCGTGCATATCCGTGGACAATCCGTGCCGACCCCGTGGCCCACCTGCGCGGACACCACGGCCCCTCCCCCACGGCCCCGGGAACGGGACCGCCGATCGTCTCGATGCGGCGTCAGTTCCCGAGCAGGCTCCGGACGACGGTCGCGGCCGCCGCCGGGTCGGCCGCGGGGCGGGCGGCGGTCAGCGCGGCGGCCTCGGCGCCGGTGAGACCGGAGCCGGTGAGGGCCGCGACGGCCTCGGCGGCCGGGAGGGCGTTGAACCAGCGCAGCGCGAGCGCGGCGCGGCCGGCCTCGCTGAGGCGGCCGGTGAGCCGCAGGCGGGCCAGCCCGCCGTCCGGGTAGACGTTGACGCGCACATGGGTCACCGGGCGGCCGGCGGCGAGCCGGAAGCGGTGCCGGGTGTCGGGCTGGAGCCGGGTGCGGGGCAGGAGTTCGAACCACTCGCCGTCGGCCGGGTCGGCCCCGGTCGAGGCGTCGAAGCCGACCAGATCGGCCCAGCCGGGGGCGTTGGCGACGAAGCAGGAGGTGTCCACCTCGGCGGCCAGGACCTCACCGCCCCCGGCCAGGGCGATCCGCACCCAGTCGTTGGCCTTGTCGCGCCGACGCCTGGTCTCCCAGCCGTCGCCCATGACGGAGGCCCGGCCGGGAGCGTTCAGGTTGTGCGGGGAGGAGAAGTAGCGGTCGGACGCCGCCTCGGCCACGCCGCCGTACTCCTGGGCCGCCAGGTCGAAGGTGAGGCCGTCCAGTTCCCGCGGGTCGGGCAGCACCTCGCCGTGCACCCGCAGCCGGGCGACCCCGCCGTCCGGGAAGATCGCCAGCCGGACGTGGGTGTAGCGGGTGCCGTCGGCGACGGCGAACTCGTGGACGGTGTCGCCCTTCAGCCCGGTGCGCGGCACGATCGTGCTCCACTCGGCCTCCCGGAGCTCCTCGGGCGAGGGGTGTCCGGGGACGGACGCGGCCTCGACCGAGGCGGACTCCGGGTAGTTGCCGGTGAAGTGGGCGGTGTCCACGACGACGCCGCGGACCACCCCGGCGGCGCCGAGCCGGACGATCGCCCAGTCGTGGTCCTCCTCCGTGGGGTGCGGCTGGTCGGCGGAGACGCCGCGGCGGCGCTTGGACTCCCAGCCGTCCATGATCTGGCCCTTGTGGCCGAAGGTGTGCGGGCGGAACTCGGCCGGCTTGGCGACCAGCAGGTTCTCGGCGTCCGCGAAGGTGTCCTCGTTGGTGGCGACGACGCCTGCGCCGAGCAGTCGGGAGGCCAGGTCGACCAGCTCGGTGAAGGGGGCACTCGGGGTGTCGGCAGTGGTCACTGGCTCTCCTTCAGACGCGTAAGGACGGAGTGGTGGCGATGGGACGGGCGTGGGGCCGGGCGAGCTGCCGGCCGAACGGGCGGCCCGCGGGATCGACCTCCCGGCCGCGCAGCCAGGTGGCGCGCACCGCGCCGGTGAGGGTCCGGCCCGCGTACGGCGTCACCGGGTTGCGGTGGTGCAGTCCGCTCGCCCGGACGGCGAAGCCGCCGTCCGGGTCGAAGGCGACCAGGTCCGCGTCGCAGCCGACGGCGATGGCGCCCTTGGTGCCGGTGAGGCCGACCAGTTCGGCCGGTCCGGCGGACATCCAGCGCACCACGTCGGCCAGGCTGCGGCCGCGCCGGCGGGCCTCGGTCCAGACGGCCGGCAGGCCCAGCTGGAGCGAGGCGATGCCGCCCCAGGCGGCCGCGAAGTCGCCGCTGCCGCCGTACTCGGGCAGCAGCTTGAGGTCGGGGGTGGACGGCGAGTGGTCGGAGACGACGGCGATGAACTCGCCGTTCGCCAGAGCCTCCCAGAGCGCGTCCCGGTTGGCCTCGTCGCGGATCGGCGGACAGCACTTGAACGCGGTGTCACCGTCCGGTATCCGCTCGGCCGCCAGCGTCAGGTAGTGCGGACAGGTCTCCGCGGTCACCCGGACGCCGTCCTCGCGGGCCCGGCGCAGCAGCGGCAGCACGGCGGCGGAGGAGACGTGCAGGACGTGCACCCGGGCGCCGGTGCGCCGGGCCGCGTCCAGCAGTCGGGCGACGGCCGCGGTCTCCGCGTCGGCGGGCCGGGAGGCCAGGAAGTCCCGGTAGCGGACGCCGGGTCGGCTCGGGGCGGCGGCGAGTACGGCCGGGTCCTCGGCGTGGACGATCGCCAGCGCGCCGATCCGCGCCTGCTCTGCCAGCGCCGTCTCCAGTTCGGCGGCCTCGACGTGCGGGAACTCGTCCACCCCGGAGGGGGCGAGGAAGCTCTTGAAGCCGAACACGCCCGCCCGGTGCAGCGGTTCGAGGTCGGCGAGGTTGCCGGGGACGGCGCCGCCCCAGAAGCCGAGGTCGACCCAGGCCTGGCCCTCGGCGGTCCTCCGCTTGAGCGCCAGCCCCGCCACCGTGGTGGTCGGCGGGATCGCGTTGAGCGGCATGTCGACGATCGTGGTGACGCCGCCGGCCGCGGCGGCCCGGGTGGCGGTGGCGAAGCCCTCCCACTCGGTGCGGCCGGGCTCGTTGACGTGCACGTGGGTGTCGACCAGGCCGGGCAGCAGGGCGGTGCCGCCGAGGTCGACGAGTTCGCCCGCGCCGGCCGTGAGCGTGCCGTGCGGGGCCGTCCGGGCGATCCTCCCGTCCCGGATCAGCACGTCCGCGGGGCGCTCGCCGTCCGGTAGGACCACCCGCCGGGAGCGGATCACCGTCGGCTGGCTGAAGGGCATGGGAGACCTCCGGAACCTTGGAGTCGAGGCGCGGGGACACGGGTGCAGGTGAAGGATGGCCGGGAGCCTAGGCCCGCCTTCAACAAAACGTCAATGGACGGACGTACCAGGGTTCAGCGCGCCAGCAGCAGGGCGGCCAGCCGTTCCCCCGCGCGTTCGGCCAGCTCACCGGCCCTGGCCAGGCTCTCCCCCGGCCGCCCGGCGCCTTCGGTCAGGTCGGTCAGGGCGATCGCGGCGGTGAAACCGGCGGCCCGCCATTCCGGTTCGGAGAGCTCCACCCGGCCCGCCACGGCGGCCACCCGGACCCCCGCCCGGGCGGCTGCCGCGGCGACTCCGGCAGGGGCCTTGCCGTGCAGCGTCTGCGCGTCCAGGCACCCCTCGCCGGTCACCACGAGGCGCGCCCCCCGCACGGCCTCGTCGAAGCCCACCAGGTCGAGCAGCAGCTCGATGCCGGGTCGCACGGTGGCGCCGAGCAGGGCCAGCGCGGCGAAGCCCACCCCGCCCGCGGCCCCGGCGCCGGGCGTCTCCCGGAGGTCCCGCCCGGTCGCCTCGGCGACCAGGTCGGCGAACCGGGTCAGCCCCTCCTCCAGGACCACCAGGTCCTCGCCGCTCGCGCCCTTCTGCGGGCCGTAGACGGCGGCGGCGCCGCGCGGCCCGAGCAGCGGGTTGTCCACGTCGCAGGCCACCACGATCTCGACCCCGCCCAGGGCGTCCGCCAGCGGGCCGAGGTCGATCTCCGCGATCCGGCGCAACGCGCCCCCGCCGGGCGGGAGTTCGGCGCCGTCGACGTCACGCAGCCGCACTCCGAGCGCCTGCACCAGGCCGGCTCCGGCGTCCGTGCCGGCGCTGCCGCCGATGCCCAGGACGATCCGCCCGACGCCGAGCGAGACCGCCTCGGCGATCAGCTGGCCGACCCCGTAGGACCCGGCGGTGAGCGGGGCGGTACGGCCGCCGGGCAGCCGGGCGAGTCCGGCGGCCTGCGCCAGCTCGACCACGGCGGTGTCGCCCCGGACGGCCAGCGCGGCCTCCACCGGCAGTCCGGTCGGGCCGGTGACCTCGACCGGGACCCGGCGGAACCCGGCCGCGAGCGCGGCGGCCAGGGTGCCCTCGCCGCCGTCGGCGACGGGCAGTTCGCGCACCTCGGTGCCGGGCGCGGCCCGCCGGATGCCGGCCGCGATCCTGGCCGCCGCCTCGGCGCCGTCCAGGCTGCCCTTGAACTTGTCGGGGGCGACGACCACATGGCCCTGGTGGGGGGTGGGGGGCATCGGCGTGGTCCTCGCTTCCGTACGGGTCCGGCGATGGTGCCAGGAGGTGCGTCCAGCATGGGACCGGACGGCCCCGCGGCGCGAGCACCCCCCGGGACCTGTCCTCGGACTCGCGCCTGCGGGACGACGGAGGCGTCACCGGCCCGGGTCGACCGGCGGGCGGGCGGATGAGCCCCGGCCCGCCCGCCGGTCGGGTCCGACCTCCCGGCGGCGCGGGCACGACCGGACGGGTACCCGCCGCCAGGAGGAGTTCGAGGGCCCCGGGATCACCCGGCCTCGCGTCCGGAGAGCCGCTCGACGCCGCGCAGCAGGACCGAGTGGTCGAGCGAGCCGTCGCCGTTGGCCCGGGCGGAGGCGACCAGTCGGGCCACCACGGCGCCGACCGGCAGCGCGGCGCCCACCGCGCGGGCCGCGTCGGTGACGATGCCCATGTCCTTGTGGTGCAGGTCGATCCGGAAGCCGGGGGCGAACGCGCGGTTCAGCATGTTCGCCCTCTTCCGGTCGAGCACGGTGGAGCCGGCCAGGCCGCCGCCGAGCACGTCCAGCGCGGCCGCGAGGTCGACGCCGGCGTTCTCCAGGAACACCACGGCCTCGGCGAGCACCTGGATGTTGGCCGCGACGATCAGCTGGTTGGCGGCCTTGACGGTCTGGCCGGCACCGGACGGACCGACGTGGACGACCGTGGTGCCCAGCGCGTCGAACAGCGGCCTCGCCTCGGCGAAGTCCTCGGCGGCGCCGCCGACCATGATCGACAGGACGGCCTCGACGGCACCCGCCTCGCCGCCGGAGACCGGGGCGTCCAGGGTGCGGATGCCCCGCTCCCGGGCGGCGGCCGCGATCCTGACCGAGGTCTGCGGGGCGATCGAGGACATGTCGATCACCAGGGTGCCGGGCGCCGCGTTCTCCAGCACGCCGCCCTCGCCCAGGACGACCTGCTCGACCTGGGGGTCGGCCGGGAGCATGGTGATCACCACCTCGGCGTCCCGGACCGCCTCCGCGATGCCGGCGGCGCCGTGGCCGCCGGCCGCGACCAGGGCGTCGATCGGCGGCCGGGTGAGGGTGAAGCCGGTGACGTGGTGGCCGGCCCTGACCAGGTTGGCGGCCATCGGGCCGCCCATGATGCCGAGGCCGATGAAGGCGATCTTGCGGCTCATCGCGTCGAGTTCCTCACGGGTGCGGGCGGGAGGTCGGGTGGGGCGGCGGCGCCACTGCTTCACGCGGCCACGTGGCGCCCCTGCTCGGCGGCGCCTCGTGGCGCTGCCGCTCGACGGCGCTACCCGGCGGCGCGCAGCTCGCGCGGCAGCCAGCCGAGGCTGTCGGCGCTGACGCCGGTGGAGGGGCGGTACTCCAGGCTGACCAGGCCGCGGTAGTCCGCGGCGGTGAGCCGGGCGAACAGGTCCTCGAAGTCCAGCTCGCCGGTGCCGGGCTCGTGGCGGCCCGGGTTGTCGGCGATCTGCACGTGGCCGATGCGGTCGGCGTGGGCGTCGATGACCGCCGCCAAGTCCTCGCCATTCCTGGCCAGGTGGTACACGTCGCAGAGGAATCTGGCGTTCCCCAGGCCGGTGGCGGCGTTGACCCGGTCGACCACCTCAACGGCCGCGGCGGCCGAGACCAGCGGGTAGTCCGGCGACTCGGCCCGGTTGAGGGCCTCGATCAGCAGGACCGCGCCGATCCCGTGCGCGGCCTCGGCGGCGATCGCCAGGTTCTCCAGCGCGAGCGCGTCCTGCTCGGCCGGATCGACGCCCGGGATCCGGTTTCCGTACAGCGCGTTGAGCGCGGTGCCGCCGAGCGAGCCGACGAGCTCCGCGGAGACCGGGACGTTGGTGCGGAAGCGGTCCCGCTCGGAGGGGACCGAGATGGTGCCGCGGGAGCCCTCGCCCAGGCCGTTGAGGAAGTTGAGGCCGGTGAGCCGCACGCCGGCGTCCGTGAACGCCTTGCGCAGCGCGTCGAGTTCGGCCCGGGAGGGGTCGTGCCGGTCACCGAAGGGCCACCAGAGTTCGGCAGCGGTGAAGCCGGCCGCGGCGGCCGCGGCGGGCCGTTCCAGGAGCGGCAGTTCACTGAACAGGATCGACAGGTTGACCGTGAAGCTGTGCTCGGCGGCCGCCGTCACGTCGCTCACCTCTCATCTCGTCCATCATCCGCGACTTCCACGATCCGGAAGACGGATTCCGTGCAATGGAAGCATCCCCGGCTCGCCGAGCGAGCGTCAAGGGAGCCGCAACATTTTGTTGAAGGCGACCCGGGGTTGCTGAAGGTGCCCCGGGTTGTTGAAGGTGCCCCGGGGCGCGTCGACCCTGCGGGCCGGACTGTTCGATACCCGGACCCTGCCCCGCCCGCACCCCCGATCGCTACAGTGACCTCGTGCGATTGATGGTGGAGTTCACGACAGAACCGTTCGAACTGGACACGTTCCCGGAGCACGCCGCGGCGGCCCGCGACGTCGTCGACGAGGCCGGCCTCGCCGTGTCGGTCGGCCCCTTCGGCACCGGCGCCGAGGGCGAGGCCGCACAGGTCCTGGCCGCGGTGGCCAAGCTGCTCAAGGAGACCCTGGACGCCGGGGCGACCCGGATCTCGGTCCAGGTCAGCGTGCTCGGCGAGGAGGACGGCGCGCCGTGACCGGGAACCTGGAACACCCGCTCGCCGCGGCGGTGAAGCCGCTGCTGGCCGCGGTCGGCGCGACGTCCGTCCCGCTGGACGAGGCGAAGGCCGAGGACGTGGTCCTGGAGTGGGAGGGCACCCCCGCCCTGGCCGTCCGACTGCCGCACCTGAGCAGCGCGCTGGACCGGCTGCTCGCCGAGATGGCCCGCCAGTTCGACGGCCGACCGCTGGCCGAGCTCGACCGGGTGGAGAAGCAGCGGGTCGTCGCCCTGCTGGAGGAGCGCGGCGCCTTCACCGTCCGCCACGGCGTGGAGACCGTCGCCTCGGCCCTGGGCGTCAGCCGCTTCACGGTGTACAACTACCTGAACCGCCAGGACGGTACGAAGTCGTCCTGACGCCGGTTCGGCGCCCTCCGGGCGCGCACGGGTCTCCACCGGAGACTTCCGAACGGGTGACCCCGCCGGCGCGGCAGGACTGGACCGGCCTGCGGCGGGGCACACTCGACGAATCGCACGTGAACGGGCCGGCTCCTCGGCCCGGTTCGAAACGTCATCACCCACCGTTCAACAAAGTGTTGACGGCTGGGTGGGGTCGATCTAGCTTTTCCGGGTGGCGCCACTCTTCAGGAGGTCCACTCGTGACCAACCGCCCCCACGCCCTCGACGCCCTGGCCGCGACCGACGCCGCGGAGCTGGAAGAGATCCTGCTGGAGGTGTGCTCCAGCCCCCGTTGGGCCGCCTCGGTCGCGGCGACCCGACCCTGGCCCGACCGCGCGGCCCTGCTCTCCGCCAACGCGACGGCCATCGCCTCACTGACGGCCGAGGACCTGCGCGACGCGATGGCCGGCCACGCCCGGATCGGCAGGCCCCTGGCGGGTGACGCCGCCTCCGAACGCGAACAGGCCGGCATCCGGGGCGCGGACCGGACGGTCCTCGACGAACTGCGCGAGGCCAACGCCGCCTACGAGGCCAAGTTCGGCCACGTCTTCCTGATCTGCGCGACCGGCCGCACCGCGGCCGACCTGCTCGCCGCCCTGCGCGAGCGCCACCCCAACGACGCCGCCACCGAGGCGGAGATCGTCCGCGGCGAGCTGCGCAGGATCAACGACATCCGGCTCAGCCGCCTGCTCGACGCGTCCTGACGTAACGTCATGTTCACAAGGTGATGACGCCGCATCACATTCGCCACCCGTAAGGTCACTTCACCCATGACTGGCATCTCCACCCATGTGCTCGACACCAGCCTCGGCCATCCGGCCGCGGGCGTCCCGGTCGAGCTCGCACGGCGCACCGAGGACGGCTGGCAGGTGCTCGGCACCTCCGTCACGGACTCCGACGGCCGGGTCTCGGACCTGCCGGCCGTGGCGGCGGGCTCGGTCGTCCGGCTGCTCTTCGACACCGGCGCGTACCACGCGCCCGCCTCCGCCGGGCCGCCGTTCTTCCCCGAGGTCTCGATCGTCTTCACGGTCGCGCCCGAACAGGACCACTACCACGTGCCGTTGCTGCTCAACCCGTTCGGATACTCGGTCTACCGGGGGAGCTAGGCCGCCCTCGAGAAGCTTAGGAGCCACGCCATGGCCCACGTGCTCGGCCAGAACCAGTACGGCAAGGCGGAGAACCGCATCGTCCGGATCCGCCGCGACTCCGCCCGGCACGAGATCAAGGACCTGAACGTCTCGGTCTCGCTCCGCGGCGAGTTCGAGGACGTCCACCTCACCGGCTCCAACGCCAACTGCCTCCCCACCGACACCACCAAGAACACCGTCTACGCCTTCGCCAAGGAGTACGGCATCGAGTCGGCCGAGGCGTTCGGCATCCTCCTGGCGCGCCACTTCGTCGAGGACACCGAGCGCGGCGTGGTGCACGGCGCCCGGATCCGGATCGAGGAGTACGCCTGGGACCGGATCAGGACACCGGACGGCTCGGCCGGTGCCGGCGGCCCGGAGGAGGCCGGCCACTCCTTCGTCCGCCGCGGCCAGGAGGTCCGCACCAGCGAGATCGCGTACGACGGGAAGTCCGTCCAGGTGGTCTCCGGCCTGAAGGACCTGGTCGTCCTGAACTCCACCGACTCGGAGTTCTGGGGCTACCTCAAGGACGGCTACACCACCCTCCTGGAGGCGTACGACCGCATCCTCGCCACCCAGGTCACCGCCCGCTGGAAGTTCGGCTACAGCGGTCGGGACGGCGAGGCCCAGCCCCACTGGGACCACTCCTACAGCCAGGTGAAGCGGCACCTGCTGGAGGCGTTCGCCGGGACCTACTCCTACTCGCTGCAGCAGACCCTGCACGCGATGGGCACCCGGGTCCTGGACCACCGCGCCGAGGTGGACGAGGTCCGGCTCGAACTGCCGAACAAGCACCACTTCCTGGTCGACCTGGAGCCGTTCGGCCTCGAGAACGACAACGAGGTCTACTTCGCCGCGGACCGGATGTACGGCCTGATCGAGGGCACCGTGCACCGCGAGGGCGTCGTCCCGGTCATCCCGGCCGCCTGACCCCCTTCCACCGGCGCCCCACCCCGCGCCGGCCGGCCCCAGCGCCGGCACCGGCACCATCTCCGGCACCGGCACCATCTCCGGCACCGTCACCACCTCCGGCACCGTCACCACCTCCGGCACCGTCACCAGCCGCTCTCCAGCGCCACGGGCGCGCCGGGAGCCACGGGCACAAGAGGGGCTCGACATGGCACCCAGCAACACCAGCAGTACCGACGGCGGTTCCACCCCGGCCGGACCGCCCGGCCCGGGCGGCGCGTCGGCCCGCCTACCCGGCGAACCGCCCCGGAGCGGCCGCCACCCCGTGGACGAGCTGCTGCCCCCGGTGAAGCTGCTCTCCACCGGCCTCCAGCACGTCGCCGCGATGTACGCGGGGGTCGTGGCGCCCCCGCTCATCGTCGGCGCCGGCGTCGGGCTCTCCCCCGCCGAACTCGCCCTGCTCATCTCGGCCAGCCTGTTCACCGCCGGACTGGCCACCCTCCTCCAGACCCTCGGCATCTGGAAGATCGGCGCGCGGCTGCCGTTCGTGAACGGCGTCTCCTTCGCGGGGGTCGCGCCCATGATCGCCGTAGCCGACGAGCACGGGCCGAAGGACGCCCTCCCGGTGATCTTCGGAGCGGTGATCGTCGCGGGGCTCCTGTGCTTCCTCGCGGCGCCGTACTTCTGCAAGCTCATCCGGTTCTTCCCGCCGGTCGTCCAGGGCACCGTGATCACCCTGATCGGGGTCTCCCTGCTCCCGGTGGCGGTCAACTGGGCGCGCGGCGGCTCGCCGAGCGCCCCCGGGTACGGCTCCATGCGGGCCGTCGGGCTCGCCGCGGCCACTCTCGTCGCGGTGGTGCTCGGCAACCGGCTGCTGCGCGGCTTCTGGCAGCAGCTGTCGCTGCTCGTCGGCCTGGCGCTCGGCACCCTGATCGCCTTCCCGCTGGGGCTGGCCGACTTCGGCGCGGTCAAGGACGCGGACGTCTTCGCGCTCCCCTCGCCGTTCCACTTCGGCGCGCCGGTGTTCGACGCCGCCGCGATCGTCTCGCTCTGCATCGTCATGGTGGTCTCGATGACCGAGTCCACCGCCGACATGCTCGCCCTCGGCCGGATCGTCGACCGCGAGGCGGACGAACCCACCCTCGCCGCCGGCCTGCGGGCCGACGGCCTGGCCACCGCGCTCAGCCCCGTCTTCAACGGCTTCGCCGCCAGCGCCTTCGCCCAGAACATCGGGCTGGTGGCGCTGACGAGGATCCGCAGCCGCTTCGTGGTCGCGGCCGGCGGATTCATCCTGGTGGTGCTGGGGCTGTTCCCCGTGCTGGGCTCGCTCGTCTCCCTGGTTCCGCAGCCCGTCCTCGGCGGCGCCGGGATCGTGCTCTTCGGCACGGTCGCGGCCAGCGGCATCCGCACCCTCGCGGAGGCCGGCCTGGAGTCCGGTTCGAACACCATCCTGGTGTCGGTCTCGCTCGGCGTGGGCATCGTCCCGATCGCCGTGCCGACGTTCTACGACTCCTTCCCGGAGGCCGCCCGGACGCTGCTGCACTCGGGGATCTCGGCCGGCTGCGTGACGGCCGTGCTGCTCAACCTGCTCTTCCACCACGTCGGGGCCGGCCGCCGGTCCGGGTCCGGCCAGGCCCCCGCCGCGACGGCGCCGACGGCGCCACCGTCCTGACCGGCCCCGCGAGGGGGCGCGCCCTCCGCGGGGTCCGGCCCTCCCGGCCCTCCCGGCCCTCCCGGCCCTCCCGGTCTTCCCGGCCCTCCCGGTCTTCCCGGCCTTCCCCTGACAGGAGTCACGCCATGGCAGTCCAGCCCCCGCCCGCCGGCCGGCGGATCGTGATCGAGAACGCCGCGATCGCCACCGTGGACGCGAACGACACCGAGTACGCCCGCGGCCACGTGGTCCTCCTCGGCAACACCATCGAGGCGGTGGGCGACGGACCGGCCCCCGCGCGGCTGGACGGCGTGGCGCGCCGGATCGACGGCGAGGGCCACCTGGTCACCCCCGGCCTGGTCAACACCCACCACCACTTCTACCAGTGGATCACCCGCGGCCTGGCCCAGGACGCCATCCTGTTCGACTGGCTGGTCGCCCTCTACCCGACCTGGGCGCGGATCGACGAGGGACTCGTCCACGCCGCGAGCCAGGGCTCCGCCGCCGCGCTGCTCAAGTCCGGCTGCACCACCGCCTCGGACCACCACTACGTCTTCCCGAAGGACGGCGGCGACGTCCTCGGCGCCTCCATCGAGGCCGTCCGGGAACTCGGCCTGCGCTTCACCGCGCTGCGCGGCTCGATGGACCGCTCGCAGAAGGACGGCGGGCTGCCGCCGGACCACGCGGTCGAGGAGCCGGACGCCATCCTGGCCGCCTCCGAGGCCGCCGTGGACCGCTACCACGACGCCTCCTTCGGCTCGATGCTGCACGTCGCGATCGCGCCCTGCTCGCCCTTCTCGGTCTCCACCGACCTGCTCCGGCGGTCGGCCGAACTCGCCCGGCGCAAGGGCGTCCGGCTGCACACCCACGGCTCGGAGACGGCCGAGGAGGAACGGTTCTGCGAGGAGCTGTTCGGCATGGGGCCGACCGACTACTTCGAGTCGGTGGGCTGGCTCGGCGAGGACGTCTGGATGGCGCACTGCGTGCACATGAGCGACTCCGACATCGCCAAGTTCGCCGCTACCGGCACCGGCGTCGCCCACTGTCCGTCCTCCAACGCCCGGCTGGCGGCCGGCATCGCCCGGGTGCCCGACATGCTCCGGGCCGGCGTCCCGGTCGGGCTCGGGGTGGACGGCACCGCGTCCAACGAGTCCGGCGAGTTGGGTACGGAGCTGCGCAACGCCCTGCTGATCAACCGGCTGCACGGGTCCCCCACCGCGCTGACCGGGCGGCAGGCGCTGCGCCTGGGCACCATGGGCGGCGCCCGGGTGCTCGGCCGGCAGGAGGAGATCGGCTCGATCGAGGCCGGCAAGCTCGCCGACCTGGCGCTGTGGAAGATCGACGGGATCATGCACTCGTCCATCGCGGATCCGGTCGCCGCGCTCACCTTCGGGGCGCTGCCGCCGCTGTCGGTGCTGTTCGTCAACGGCACCGCGGTGGTGGAGGACGGGCGGCTGACCACCGTCGACGAGGACCGGATCGCGCGCGACTGCGCCCGGGCGGCGCGTGAGCTGGCGGCCCGTCCGGTCTGACGCGCGCGGCGTGTGCGCCGTGCTCCGGACCGTGCGCGGCGTGCTCCGGGCCGCGAGGACAGGGCGGTGGCGGGCGGTGGCGGGCGGTGACGAGGCAGGGCGGGAGCGGGCGGGGGCGGGGTTCAACCGACGGAGTTCAGCGAACAGAGTTCAGCAGACGGCTTTCAGCGAACAGATGATGAAAGTTGTCATCTGTTTGCTGAACTCTGTTCCCCGGCCCCGTCAGGCCGTCCGCCCCAGTGTCGCCAGGTAGGCGCGCCAGCCGCCGTGATGGGTGATCTCGCGGTGGACGCCGCGCTCCAGCTCGCCCCGGGAGAGCAGCATGGACAGGCAGGCCGAGCCGTCCTCCAGCTCGATCACGCCCAGTTCCAGCTCCCGGGGCTCGCCCGGCAGGATGACGTCCCGCAGCCGCTCCAGGGGGATGTCGTACAGCTCGCCCTCGATGGCGGTGTCCGCCGCCGGGTCGGCCAGCAGCCCCGGGCAGACGTCCGTGCCGCCGCTGTGGTCGATGGAGAAGAAGCGGTAGCCGGGGGCGGTCCGGGCCGGCCCGATCAGCGAGTCGGCGACCTTGGCGTGGAAGGGGCCGCCGACCATCGCCTGACCGTTGAAGAACATGCGTGCCATGGGTGAACTCCTTACGTGGCGAAGACCGTTCCGTACGGCGACGCGCGGACGGGGGCTGTGCCGCGGTACGGAACGCACTGCTGGACCGCCGGCCGGTGGCAGCGGCCGGCGGTCCGGGCTCAGCCCAGCAGGGGAAGCGCGGGGAGGGTCAGGAAGTCCACGAACTCCTCGGCCAGGGCGACCTGTTCGAAGAGCCGGGCGGCCTCGCCCCACCGGCCGGCCCCGTACGCCTCCTCGCCCAACTCGGCTCGGAGTCCGGCCAGTTCCGCCGCGACCAGGCTGCGGACCAGCTCGGCGGTGGCCTTCTCCCCGGTGTCGGACAGCACGACCCCGTTGTGGACCCACTGCCAGGTCTGCGAGCGGGAGATCTCGGCGGTGGCAGCGTCCTCCATCATGTGGAAGATGGCGACCGCACCCAGTCCGCGCAGCCAGGCCTCGATGTACCGGATGCCGACCTGGACGGCGTTGTGCAGCCCCGCGCGGGTGCAGCTGCCGCCCGCGCCGGCGACGTCGAGCAGCTGGGCGGCGGTCACCGGCTCGGCCGGGCCTGGGTTCTCCTTCTGGTGCGGCCGCCCGCCGAGCACCGCGTCGAAGGAGGCCCGGGCGACCGGCACCAGGTCGGGATGGGCGACCCAGGAGCCGTCGAAGCCGTTCCCGGCCTCGCGGTCCTTGTCCGCCTTCACCTTCTCCAGCGCGGCCGCGTTGACCTCGGGGTCGCGGCGGCTCGGGATGAACGCGGCCATGCCGCCGATCGCGTGGGCACCGCGCCGGTGGCAGGTCCGCACCAGCAGCCGGGTGTAGGCGGCCATGAACGGCGAGGCCATGGTGACGCTGTTGCGGTCCGGCAGGATGTAGTGCCCGCCCGCGTCGCGGAAGTTCTTGACGATCGAGAACAGGTAGTCCCAGCGCCCGGCGTTGAGCCCGGCCGCGTGGTCGCGCAGCTCGTGGAGGATCTCGTCCATCTCGAACGCGGCGGTGACGGTCTCGATCAGCACGGTCGCCCTGATCGTGCCGTGGGGGATGCCGAGTTCGGCCTGGGCGTGGGTGAACAGGTCGTTCCACAGCCGGGCTTCGAGGTGACTCTCGGTCTTCGGCAGGTAGAAGTACGGCCCGGAGTTCGGGTCCTCGGCACCCCTGGCCAGCAGCCGGGCGGCGTTGTGGAAGAAGTAGAGGCCGAAGTCGACGAACGCGCCGGCCACCGGCACGCCGTCGACCAGCAGGTGGTTCTCGTCCAGGTGCCAGCCGCGCGGACGGACCACGACGGTGGCGAGCTCGGCGGCGGGCCTGAGGGTGTACGCCTTGCCGGCCTCGCTGGTGAAGTCGATCCGGCCCTCGAAGGCGTCGATCAGGTTGACCTGGCCGCCGACCACGTTCTCCCAGGTCGGGGAGGTGGCGTCCTCGAAGTCGGCGAGCCAGACCCGCGCCCCGGAGTTGAGCGCGTTGACGACCATCTTGCGGTCGGTCGGGCCGGTGATCTCGACCCGGCGGTCCTGGAGCGCGCGGGGCGCCTCGGCGACCTTCCAGTCCCCGGCCCGGATGTCGGCGGTCTCGGGGAGGAAATCCAGCGTGCCGGTGGCGGCGATCTCGGCGCGGCGGCTCCGGCGCCGGGCCAGCAGCTCCTGCCGGCGCCCCTCGAAGGCGCGATGGAGCCCGACGACGAAGGCGATCGCCTCCGGCGTGAGCACCTCCTCCGCCCGGCGCACGCGAGGACCGGCGACGGTGACGACCGGAGCGGCGGGGGAAGCGGTTGGGGGTACCCCCGGCCGGAGGCTGGGGGAGGGCCCCTGATCTGCAGCCATGAGCAGGACACTCCTCAGACGGTTGAGCCTGGCAGGCGAGACGGTGGTGCCTGGCGGAGGGAGCCCCGGCGGGCGCTTCCCCGGGGAGCCTCCTCGATCGGACCCGGCCTGTCGGCGAGATCGATTCTGTAAGGTGGAGACTAGTTTCCGCGATACAGAATTTCAACGGTTTGTTGAAGAGATCGCCGGAACTCCGCTCCTCCCCCGACAGCGAAGGGACCGCCGGTGGCCGCGACCCCCGACCCAGCATCGACGACAGGCGCCGACCGCGCGAGCGGCGGCGTGCAGAGCGTCGAGCGCGCCTTCCAACTCCTGGAGGCGTTGGCCGACTCCGGCGGCGTGGCCACGCTCAGCGAGCTCTCCACCACCTCCGGCCTCCCGATGCCGACCATCCACCGGCTGGTTCGTACCCTCGTCCAGCAGGGCTATGTCCGCCAGGACACCGCGCGCCGCTACACCCTCGGCCCCCGGCTGATCCGCCTCGGCGAGACGGCCGGCCGGCTGCTCGGCAGCTGGGCCCGCCCGTACCTGGCCGAACTCATGGAGGCCACCGGCGAGACCGCCAACCTCGCGGTGCTGGAGGGCGGCGAGGTGGTGTACGTCGGCCAGGTGCAGTCGCGCCGCTCGATGCGGATGTTCACCGAGGTCGGCCGACGGGTTCAGCCGCACTGCACCGGCGTCGGCAAGGCGCTGCTCGCCCAGCTGCCCGAGGACGAGGCGCGCGCCGTCCTCGGCCCCAACCCGCTGCCGGCGCACACCGAGTACACCGTCACCGACCCGCAGGAGCTGATGCGCCAGCTCGCCGAGGCGCGCGAGCGCGGTTACGTGGTCGACGACCAGGAGCAGGAGATCGGCGTCCGCTGCATCGCGCTCGCCGTCCCGGGCGCGCCGACGCCCACCGCCCTCTCGGTCTCCGGACCGGAGGCCCGCATCCGGGCCCTGGAGGAGCAGGCCGGGGCCGCCTCGCTGGTACCGGTGATGCAGCAGATCGCGACCCGGCTGGGGCAGGTCCTCGCGCCCTGACGCCGCGCGCGCCGGCCCGTCGCCCTGATGCCTCCCGCTGCCTCTCGCCCCGGTCCCGCGTCAACCCCCGTTGCCGGCCGACCCGGTCGCGGCGGCGCGCCGCGTCATCCGTTCGGGCGGACGACGGGCGGGTTGCCACCGGGCTCCGGCGACGGCTCCGCCACCCTGGTGCCGACGCGGCCCGCAACGGCGCGGGCAGCCGGGACACGAGGCAGGGTGAGCGGGGATGGAGCAGCAGCACCGGGACGTGCGGGACGGCGCACGGGGTGGTGAGGTACGGGGCGACGGTGGCACGCGGCGTTCCGCGAGAGGCAGGCGGTTCGGCGGGGCCGGGCTGGCCGCGGCCGTGGCGGCGGGGTGCGCGGTGACGCTGCTGGCCACCGACTCGTCCTGGGCCCTGCGGCGGCCCGAACCCCGGCCCGCGCTGGAGGTCGCGGCGGGCACGCCCACGGCGACCACCCTGCCCGCGCCCTCGACGCCCGAGGCCTCCACCCTGCCGGCCCCGGCGAAGCCCGGGACGGGAACCGGTCCCGGTGCCGGATCCGGCACCCGGTCCGGGTCCGAGA
>NZ_JBEXJK010000096.1:0-22961 GCF_040609095.1 Kitasatospora sp. NPDC004799 | reverse complement strand
GTCGGGGTGGGTGCCGGCCGCGACGGCGGCGTGGATGGCGGAGCCGAGGGCGGGGCCCTGGGCGGAGACCGCGAGCGAGACCGGGCACCGCAGGACGTCGGCGTAGATCTGCATCAGCAGCGCGTTCTTCTTCAGGCCGCCGGTGACGATGAACTCGGTGACCGGGACGCCGCCGTCCTTCAGCGCCTCGACGATGGTGCGGGTGCCGAAGGCGGTGGCCTCCAGGAGCGCCCGGTAGACGTCCTCGGGGCGGGTGGCCAGGGTGAGCCCGACCAGCACGCCGGAGAGGTGGTGGTCGACCAGCGTGGAGCGGTTGCCGTTGAACCAGTCCAGCGCGACCAGGCCGTGCCCGCCGACGGGCTGGGCGGCGGCCTTGCGGGTGAGCAGCTGGTGGGCGTCCTCGCCGGTGGCCTCGGCCTCGGCCAGGTAGTCGGCGGGCAGGCCCTGGCGCAGCCACCAGGCGAAGATGTCGCCGACGGCGCTCTGCCCGGCCTCGTAGCCGTACGCGCCCTCGACGATGCCGCCGTCGACCACGCCGCAGATCCCGGGGACGTCGGCCAGGGTCGCACCGTTGACGACGTGGCAGGTGGAGGTGCCCATGATGGCGAGCAGCCGGCCGTTCTCGACCGCCTGGGCGGCGGGGGCGGCGACGTGGGCGTCGACGTTCCCGGCGGCGACCGCGATGCCCTCGGGCAGTCCGGTCCAGGCGGCGGCCTCGGCGGTCAGCGAGCCGACCCGGGAGCCGAGGGCGGAGAGCGGGTGGGCGAGCCGGGTGCGGGCGAAGTCGGCGAAGTCCGGGTTGAGGGCGGCCAGGTACTCCTCGGAGGGGTACTCGCCCTCCTGGAGGATGCCCTTGTAGCCGGCCGTGCAGGTGTTGCGGCTCTCGGCGCCGGTGAGCTGCCAGACGATCCAGTCGGCGGCCTCGATCCAGCGCTCGGTGGCGGCGTAGACGCCCGGGTCCTCCTCCAGGAGCTGCAGCGCCTTGGCGAACTGCCACTCGGCGGAGATCTTGCCGCCGTAGCGGCCGATCCACTTCTCGCCGCGCTCGTGGGCGAGTCGGTTGATCCGGTCCGCGTGGCTCTGGGCGGCGTGGTGCTTCCAGAGCTTCGGCCAGGCGTGCGGGCGGTCGGCGAGGGCGGTCTCGGCGAGCGGGGTGCCGTCGGCGGTGACCGGCAGGACGGTGCAGGCGGTGAAGTCGGTGGCGATGCCGATCACGGTGGCCGGGTCGACGCCGGACGCGGCGAGCGCCGCGGGGACCGCGGTGCGCAGCACCTCGCGCCAGTCCTCGGGGTGCTGGAGCGCCCAGTCGGGCGGCAGCTTGTGGCGGGTGCCGGGGAGTTCGGTCTCGATGACGCCGTGCGGGTACTCGTGGACGGCGGTGCCGAGCTCCTCGCCGTCGCTGACCCGGACCACCACGGCGCGGCCGGACAGCGTGCCGAAATCGACGCCGACGACGTGGCGCTCCGGGGAGTCGGAGGTTGGTGGCACGTTCACGTCCTTCGTAGCAGGTCTGGTTCTCTGGTACTGGCCGCCGGGCTGGGTCCGCGACGGTGCGGGCCCGGCGGCCGGTCTGCCCCGTCCGGGGTGGACGGGGCCGCACGCCGGGCGGGCCGAAGCGGGTGGGCCGGCCCGGTGTGCGGGGTCTGGTGGTTCCGTCGCTCCGACGGCTAGGTCCGTCGACGGCCCGTCATGAGGCGCTGCAGCAGGATGAAGACGAAGAGCAGAGCGCCGATCACGATCCTGGTCCACCAGGAGCTGAGCGTGCCCTGGAAGCTGATCACGGTCTGGATCAGGCCGAGCACCAGGACGCCGAGCACGGTGCCGAGCAGGTAGCCGGAGCCGCCGGTGAGCAGGGTGCCGCCGATCACCACGGCGGCGATCGCGTCCAGCTCGAGGCCCACCGCGTGCAGTCCGTAGCCGGAGAGCATGTAGAAGGTCATCAGCACGCCGCCGAGGGCGGAGCAGAACCCGCTCACCCCGTACACCGCGATCTTGGTGCGGCCGGCCGGCAGCCCCATCAGCTGCGCGGACTGCTCGCTGCCGCCCAGCGCGTACACGTTCCGGCCGAACCGCGTGTAGTGCAGCACGGTGAACGCCGCCGCCACCACGAGGAGGGCGATCAGCACGCTGGGCGAGACGAACAGGTCCCCCAGCGGGATGCGGGTCTGGGCCATCGCCGTGTACGTCGGGTCGGTGATCGAGATGGAGTCGACGCTGATCGTGTAGCACAGGCCGCGGGCCAGGAACATGCCCGCCAGCGTCACGATGAACGGCTGGATCTCGAAGGTCTGGATCACCCAGCCCATCGCCAGGCCGGCTCCGGTGCCGATGGCCAGCACCAGCGGGATGACCAGCAGCGGCGGCCAGCCGTGGAGTTGGACCAGCCAGGCGGAGACCATGGTGGAGAGGGCGACCATCGCGCCGACCGAGAGGTCGATGCCGCCGGTGAGGATGACGAAGGTCATGCCGACCGCGACCACCAGCAGGAAGCCGTTGTCGATCAGCAGGTTGAGCAGCACCTGCCCGGAGAAGAAGCCCTCGTAGCTCACCGAGCCGGCCGTGAACATCACCACCAGCAGCGCCGAGGTGACCAGCAGCGGGAGCCGGCCCCGGCTGCGGCGGGTCAGGGCGGACAGGGCGGTTCCGGTGCTCATGCGCCGACCTCCAGCTTCTCGGGGGCCGCCGGCCGGGCCTCGCGACGGGCGCGGGAGCGCCGCCGGGCGGCCTTGGCCCGGAAGACGGGCGACTGGACCAGGCAGACGGTGATCACCACGACGGCCTTGAAGACCAGCGTGGTCTCCGGCGGGATGCCGATGGTGTAGACGGTGGTGGAGAGGGTCTGGATGACCAGTGCGCCGAGCACGGTGCCGCCCAGCGAGAAGCGGCCGCCGTTCAGCGAGGTGCCGCCGATGACCACGGCCAGGATGGCGTCGAGTTCGATCCAGAGCCCGGCGTTGTTGCCGTCGGCGCTGGAGACGTTGGAGCTGATCATCAGCCCGGCCAGCGCCGCGCAGAGCGCGCTGACCACGTAGACCAGGGCGATCAGCCCGCCGGCCCGGATGCCGACCAGCCGACTGGCCACCGGGTTCCCGCCGACCGACTCCAGCAGGAGCCCGAGCGCGGTGTACCGGGTCAGCGCCGCGGTCAGCAGCACCACGGCACCGGCCAGCAGGACGGCGAACGGCACGGTGAACAGGTAGCCGCCGCCGATCAGCTTGTACGGGGCACTGGTGATCGTGATGATCTGGCCGTCCGTGATGAGCTGGGCGACACCGCGCCCGGCCACCATCAGGATCAGGGTGGCGACGATCGGCTGCACCCCGATCCTGGCCACCAGCAGGCCGTTGGCGGCGCCGAGCACCAGCGCCACCCCGAGGGCCAGGGCCACGGCGGTGAGCACGGTGGCGACACCGCCCGGGTCCGGCGACCCGCTGATGTGCAGGCAGGCCAGCGCACCGGCGATCGCGACCGTGGAGCCGACCGAGAGGTCGATGCCCCCGGTGGCGATCACCAGCGTCATGCCGAGCGCCACCAGGACCAGCGGCGCGCCGAAGTTCAGGATGTCGACCAGGCTGCCGTACAGGTGGCCGTCCTTGATCCGGACGGCGAGGAAGTCGGGGGTGAACACCACGTTCGCCACCAGCAGCGCGGCCAGCACCACGGCCGGCCAGAACAGGCGGTGCCGGAGGACCCGGTACCCGGTGATACTGCTCACGACGTCGCTCCGCTCGCGATGGTCTCCATGATCCGCTCCAGGGTGAGCGTGCCGTCGTTGCGCAGCTCGGCCACCATCCGGCGGTCCCGGAGCACCTCGACGCGGTGGCTGAGCCGGAGCACCTCCTCCAGCTCGGCGGAGATGAACAGCACCGACATGCCGTCGCCGGCCAGCTCCGCCACCAGTTTCTGGATCTGGGCCTTGGCCCCGATGTCGATGCCCCGGGTGGGCTCGTCCAGGATCAGCAGCTTCGGTTCGGTGATCAGCCAGCGGGCCAGCAGCACCTTCTGCTGGTTGCCGCCGCTGAGGTTGCGGACCAGCGCCTCCGGATCGCCCGGCCGGATGTCCAGGGCCCGGATCCAGCGGATCGCCAGCTCGTCCTGGGCCGAACGGGAGAGCGGCCGGGTCCAGCCGAGGGACGCCTGGAGCGCCAGCACGATGTTCTCCCGGACCGTCAGCTCGCCGACCAGGCCCTCGGACTTGCGGTTCTCCGAGCAGAACGCGATGCCGTGGCCGATCGCGGCCCGGGGGCTGCGCAATGCGGCGGCCTCGCCGTTGATCCGCACGGCCCCCTGGTCGCTCCGGTCGGCGCCGAACAGCAGCCGGGCCGCCTCCGTCCGCCCGGAGCCCAACAGCCCTGCCAGGCCGATCACTTCACCGGACCGGATGTCCAGGTCGTACGGCTCGACCGCGCCCCGCCGGGCCAGCCCCTCGGCCCGCAGGAAGGACGGGCCGGTGGGCTCGGCGCGGGAGGCACCGGCCGGTTCGGCCGGGCCGGAGAGCTCGCCGCCGATCATCCGGGCGACCAGCTCGACCTGGCTCAGCTCGCTGGTCAGGTACTCGCCCTCGAACCGGCCGCCGCGCAGGACGGTCATCCGGTCGCAGATCTCGTAGATCTGGTCCAGGAAGTGCGAGACGAACAGGATCGCCACCCCCTGGTCGCGCAACCGGCGCATCACGGCGAAGAGTTGGCGCACCTCGTCGCGGTCCAGGCTGGAGGTCGGCTCGTCCAGGATCAGCACCTTGGCCGAGACGTCCACCGCGCGGACGATCGCGACCAGCTGCTGGACGGCGATCGAGTAGCTGTTCAGCGGGGCGGTGACGTCGATGTCCAGGTCCAGCGCGGCCACCGACTCGGCGGCCCGGCGCCGGAGTTCGGCCCAGTGGATCAGGCCGAGGCGGCGCGGCTCGCGACCGATGAAGATGTTCTCGGCGACGGACAGGTTGGGGCAGAGGTTGACCTCCTGGTACACGGTGGAGATCCCGGCCTGCTGGGCCTCCAGCGGCCCCCCGATCCGGACCACCTGCCCGGCCAGCCGGACCTCGCCGCCGTCCGCCTCGTGGACGCCCGTGAGCACCTTGATCAGCGTGGACTTGCCGGCGCCGTTCTCACCCATCAGCGCGTGCACCTCGCCGGGGAAGAGCCGGAAGTCGACCCCGTCGAGCGCGACCGCGCCCGGGAACTCCTTGCGGACCCCCCGCACTTCCAGGACCGGCTGCGTGGGCATGCCGCTCCTCCTTTCGTGGTCGGCGGGCGGGCGGCCCTCCGCCGAGGACCGCCCGCCCACCGGGCTCCGTGGGTGCGTCAGTACTGGCGGCCGGGCAGTGCGGCGGCGGCCTGGTCCTGGGTGAAGACCCCCTCGACCGTCTTGATCCGGCGCGGCACCTGCTCGCCCGCCTTGACCTTCTTGACCAGCTCCATCAGCTGGTCGCCGAGCAGCGGGTTGCACTCGACCACGACGTTGATCTTGCCGTCGGCCATCGCGGTGAAGGCGTCCTTGACGCCGTCGACCGAGATGATCTTGATGTCCTTGCCGGGCTTCTTGCCCGCCTCCTCGATCGCCTGGATGGCGCCGAGGGCCATGTCGTCGTTGTGCGCGTAGAGCACGTCGATGTCCGGCTGGGACTTCAGGAAGGCCTGCATGACCTCCTTGCCCTTGGCCCGGGTGAAGTCACCGGTCTGCGAGGCGACCACCTTGAACTTCGGGTCGGCCTTGATGACGTCGCCGAAGCCCGCCTTGCGGTCGTTGGCGGGGGCGGAGCCGGTGGTGCCCTGGATCTCGACCACGTTCACCGGCTCCGAGGTGGCCTGGTACTCCTTCACCAGCCACTCGCCGGCCTTCTTGCCCTCCTCGACGAAGTCCGAGCCGAGGAAGGAGGCGTAGAGCGACTCGTCCTTCGAGTCCACCGCGCGGTCGGTCAGCACCACCGGGATCTTCGCGTCCTTGGCCTCCTTGAGGACGGTGTCCCAGCCGGACTCGACCACCGGCGAGAAGGCGATGACGTCCACCTTCTGCTGGATGAACGAGCGGATCGCCTTGATCTGGTTCTCCTGCTTCTGCTGCGCGTCGGAGAACTTCAGCGTGACACCGGCCTTCTTCGCGGCGTCCTGGACCGACTTGGTGTTGGCAGTGCGCCAGCCGCTCTCCGCGCCGACCTGCGAGAAGCCGACGACGAGCTTGCCCGAGCTGCCGCCGGCCGCGCCGTTCGAGCCACCGCCACCGCCGGAACCGCAGGCGGTGAGGGCGACGGCCATGGCGGTGGCGACCAGGGCGACCGCAGCTCTCTTGGACATGTTCGGGTTCCTCTCGGGAGGGCACGGCGGTGGGAACGGCCGTGGGGTGGGGATGCCCGGGGGGCGATGCGCAACGCAGGTTTCGCTCAGGTGAATTGTTAACGCTCACAATTCGCCGCGACAAGAGCTCCGGGGCGCGTTACCCAATCTTGACCACGGCGGCCCTGCGGCCCGAGGGCGTGACTGTTCACGCTCACAATCAGGCTGAGCGGTGGACCCCGGGCAGCGACACCCCGGCGTCGCCGCCAGGGAGCCCGTCATCCGGGGTCGTGCCCGCTACCCGAGGTCGTACCCGGTGACCGCGCGGGCGTACGACCGCAGCGCGGCGACGACGTCGGCGCGGCGGCGCCGGCGACGGCGGTCCGCGTCGTACGGGGTGTTCTTGCGGACGGCGGTGGGGCTCAGACCCCGGCGCGCAGGGCCGGGAGGTAGGCGCCCGCCTGACCGGCGGCGGTGGGGTGGAAGGACTGCCCGATCGGCCAGTTCAGGGCGTGCAGCCAGGGCTCGGCGTCGCAGAGCCGGTGGCCGGCGAAGCGGTCGGTGACGTCCTGGTAGACGAAGCCGGGGTGCTTGGCGACCGCGGCCCGGATGGTCTCGTCGAGGACCTCGGCGCCGTGGTTGAGCGCCGCTCGCCTGGTGGCGCCCATGCCCGGGCAGAGCGGCTTGTCGAGGTCGAAGAACTTCGGGTAGCCGAGCACCACCACCTTGGCACCGGTCGCGCGGGCACGGATCGCGGTGTACAACGTGCCCAGCCTGCCAGGCAGTTCGGCGCCTGCGGCGGCCTCCGCCGAGGCGACGGCGTCCAGGCAGGCGGCCTCCGTCCCGAACAGGCAGGAGGACATCACGCCGGACAGGTCGACGTCGTTGCCGCCGATGGTGACGCTGACGAGCGTCGTCCCGGCGTCGAGCGGCCCGAGCTGGCCGTTCAGCACGTCGGCGGTGTCGGCGCCGCCGCAGGCCTGGAACGCGAAGGAGGCCGGCGAGGTGGCCTGGGCGTAGAGGTACGGGTACGACTTCGTGGTCTGGTGGCAGCTGTTGAGGTACTCGGTGGACGAGCCGCCGCCGGCGGAGTACGAGTCGCCGAGGGCGACGTAGTGGACGTCGGCGGCGTACCCGGTGCCGACGGACGTGCCGGCCACCGTGGTCGCGGTCAGCGCGAGCAGTGCGGCCGCGAGGGCGGGGACGCGGGAACGGGGCATGTCTTTCCTCCTGGAGTGGTCGGGCGCTCGGGTGCTGCCGTCCGAAGGCGGCGTTCCGGCCATGGCTCCGCCGTCCGGGCGGCGGGTCAGGACGCGGTGCGGGCGCAGCGGAAGCCGGCGTGGCCGCTGGAGCTGTCGGGGGTGTTGGCGCTGCGGGCGGCGACCCGGTAGCGGTTGCAGTAGGACTTGTGGCACATGTGCGAGCCGCCCCGGATGACCCGGGCCGAACCAGCCTGAGGGCCACGGGGGTTGACGATGGGCCGCTCGGCCGGGTGGGCGGTGGTCCACCAGTCGGCGCACCACTCCCAGACGTTGCCGGAGGTGTTGTACAGGCCGTAGCCGTTCGGGGTGAAGGCGTCGACCGGGGCGGTGCCGCGGAAGCCGTCGGTCGCGGTGTTCCTGGTCGGGAAGGTGCCGCGCCAGATGTTGCAGCGGTGGGTGCCGTCCGGGTCGAGTTCGTCGCCCCACGGGTAGCGGGCCTGTTCGAGGCCGCCCCGGGCGGCGTACTCCCACTCGGCCTCGGTGGGCAGCCGCTTCCCGGCCCAGCTCGCGTACGCGGCGGCGTCGTTCCACGAGACGTGGACCACCGGGTGGTCGCCCCGGTGGGCGAGGTCGCTGCCCTCGCCCTCCGGCCGGTCCCACGCGGCGCCGGGTGTGGCGCACCACCAGGGGGTGCGGTCGGGGCGGGGCGATGCGCGGCGCAGCGCCCCCGGCAGGAAGCCGGCGAACACGTAGGACCAGCCGAGGCGTTCGGCGTCGGTGCGGTAGCCGGTGTCGGCGACGAAGGCGGCGAACCGCTCGTTGGTGACCGCCCGGGTGTCGATCCAGAACGGGTCCAGCCGGACGGCCCGCACCGGCCCCTCGCCGTCGGCCGGGAAGCCCTCGCGGTCCTCACTGCCCATCAGGAACTCGCCGCCGGGCAGCAGCACCATGCCTTCGTCGGAACCGAACGCCCGTCGTGGAAGCGCGAGTTCGAGGAACGATGGCTCGCTGCGGCCGCGCGAGGGCGTGCAGCAGGGGGCCGGGGTCGGATGCATGGCGCCTCCAGGACGGGACGGGTCAGGCCAGGACTTCGGAGCGGCGCAGGTCGAGTTCCCGCTGCGCGCGGTCCACGTCCTTGGCGTACCAGAGGTGGAGGAGCGTCAGGAACGCGCCGTTGACGGCCATCAGGATCACCAGCACGGCCAGGAACACCGGCCGCAGGCCGATCCGGTCGCCGAGCAGTCCGGCGCCGAGGCCGAACGCCGCCCAGGCGATCGCCTCGAAGACCGACACGTACAGCGTGAAGGCGGCCGAGCGCAGCTCCGGCGGGGTGACCGCCATGACCATCGGCCGGTTGACGGCGGGGTTGACGCCCTGGACGGCGCCCATGAGGCCGAAGAGCAGGGCGTAGACGCCGATGCCGCCGTAGTGCACCTGGGTGCCGAGGAAGGCGAGGGCGGCGAACGCGAACTGCGCGCCCTGGAGGACGGCGGGCAGCCCGTGCCGCGGGCTGCGGCGCGCGGCCCAGTCGGAGAGGAATCCGCCCAGCAGGGTGCCGGCGACGTACCCGAGGCCGAGCGGCATCAGCACGACGGCGGCCCGCTGGGTGGTGAAGCCGAACTCGTCCACCAGGTAGACGACCGCGAACGTGCCCAGCAGCAGGTGGCCGGAGAGCAGCCGCGAGCCCAGCAGGACCAGGAAGCTCGGGATGCGCAGCAGCGAGCCGACGGACGCGGGGGTGAGCCCCGGTCGGGCGGTGCGGACCAGCCCGGCCAGCTGGCGTTCGGCGGCCCCGCTGCCGGGGTCGCGGAAGCGCCGCAGCAGGACCAGGCCGAAGAGGATGTTGAGCGCGCCGATCCCCCACAGGCCCCAGCGCCAGCCGTCCCGCACCCCGGCCAGTTGGCCGATCAGCGGGCCGAGCAGGGCACCGGCCAGCGCGAGCGCGCCGTAGAGGAGGCCGACGGCCCGTCCCCGGGAGGGGGCGTCGAACAGGTCCCCGATGATCTCGGAGACCAGCGGCTGGGCCGCCGCGTACCCGGCGGCCAGCACGGTGGTGAACAGCAGCAGCTGGGTGAAGTTCCGGGCGAAGCCGGCGGCCACGCCCCAGACCCCCCAGAGGCCGGTGGCCACGACCAGCACGCCGCGGCGCGACCAGCGCTGCGCCGCCCAGACCCACAGCGGCGCGGCGACCACGTGGACGAGCTTGCCCGCGGCGGTCAGGACGCCCAGGGCGCCGAGGTTCAGTCCGAGGGCCTGCCGGATCACCGGGAACAGTCCGGTGACCAGTCCTGCCTCGGTGCCGTCGACCAGCAAGGTGCCGCCGAGCAGGGAGAGTTGGGACCAGCGGCCGGCCACCTGCGGGGTGGCGGCCGGGCCGGGCGGCGGCCCGGTTCTCGGACCGCTGTCGACAAGCTCGGACATGCTTCGTCCCTTCGTCGTGGCGTTCTTCGTCGCGGCGTTCTTCGCCGGTGCGGTGCGGGGAAGGAGGGGGCGCTCACCGGTGGCGGGGCCGCGGTCCCACCACCGGCCCCGCGCCAGAGGCGGTCAGAGCGCCGCGAGTTCCTCGGCGACCAGGTGCAGCGCGGAGGTGTCCAGCAGGCCGCCCGCGAGCGCGGCGACGTCGATCAGCGGGGTCGGGCCGAGGAACTGCAGGAACTCCGAGTCGACGATCCCGGGCAGGTGCCGGCGCAGCACCTCGACGGCGACCGGATCGGAGATCAGCGCCGCCAGCGGGGTCCGCAGCGAGAGCCGGCCGGCCGGGTAGTCCTCCGGGCTGGGCAGCGGCTTCGCCGCCTGCTCCGCCTGCTCCCGCTGGGCCCGGACCAGCAGGTGCCGGTCGTCGACCGGCCCTTCGACGGGCAGGCCGAGGCGTTCGTACTGGCTCGGCGGGGCGTCGCTCGCCCGCAGCAGCTCGACCAGCAGGCCGGCCATCCGCAGTTCGGCGGCGTCGTCGACGACCGGGGTGCGCTGCTCGGGGTCGTTCGCCAGGTCGAACAGCAGGGTGCCGTGCTGGTACGGGTTGATCAGGGTGCGCCCGGGGATGCGCAGGGTGCGGACGCCCTTGGTGAAGCCGAAGGGCTCGGCGAGCTCCAGGTCGGCGAGTTCCGCCGGGGTGAAGCGCCCGCGCATGTGGGTGGGCATCAGGGTGTGCTCCAGCAGCGGCGCGTTCCGGGGCGAGGCGGGGGCGCGCATGTACACGTACCGGCCGTCGGTGACGTTGACGTGGCCGCCGTGGATGCCGAACAGGCCCGCCTCGCGGATCGGGGTGTCGTCGGCGACCGGCAGCGGCCGGCCCTGCGCGTCGGCGGGCCGCTCGACGCCGAAGTAGTCCAGCAGGGTGGGGGCCAGGTCGATCGTCTGGACCAGGGCCTGCCGCCGCTCGCCGGCCGCGCGCACCCGGGGGTCCCAGACGAACAGCGGCAGGTGGACCAGCTCGTTGTACCAGGGCTGCACGACCTTGCCCCACCAGCCCTTCTCGCCCAGCAGCAGGCCGTGGTCGGTGTTGACGATCAGCAGGGTGTCGTCCCAGAGGCCCTCCTCGTCCATCAGGTCGAGCACTCTCCCCAGCGAGTGGTCGCACATCGACAGCAGCGCCGCGTACTCGAAGCGGGCGTGCTCCACCTGGTCGGGGGTCTCCACCACGCGCTTGTAGTCGGGCCAGTCGAAGTGCGGGCCGTCGTAGTCGTGCGGGTAGAGGTCCTTGTACCGCTGGTGGCTGAAGAACGGCTCGTGCGGGTCGAAGGTCTCGATCTGGACGAACCAGCGGTCGGCGTCCCGGTTGGTGCGGACGAACTCCAGGCCCGCGTCGAAGGTCAGGGTCTGCGGGTGCTTCGCCTCGGTGTCCAGGTGGGCGCGGTTGACCCAGTCCTGGCGGTGGGAGTCGAAGCGGATCCGCTTGAGGTCCTCGGGGATCACCGGGTCGGCGACCTGGCCCTTCCACGGATCGCCTTCCTGGCCGCGGAAGAACTCCCAGGTGTTGTACCGGCCGTGGTAGGTGGCGCCGCCGTCCTCCCAGTAGTGCGGGTGGTCGCTGACCAGGTGGGTCCAGACGCCGTTCTGCTTGAGCAGTTCCGGCATCGAGTCGTCGAACGGCTCCAGCGGGCCCCAGCTGCGGTGCAGGAAGTTGTACCGGCCGGTGTGGATCTCCCGGCGGGCCGGCATGCACGGCAGCGAACCGGCCCAGGCGTTGTCGAAGGTGACCGAACGCTCCGCGAGCCGACGGAAGTTGGGCGCGTGCGTCCAGTCGCCCCCGTACGGCGGCAGCAGGTGCCGGTTGAGGCTGTCGAACATCACCATGATCGCCTTCATCGGGCGTCCCCCTCTCCTGCCGGCCCGCTCGCCGGCTTCCGGTCCTCCAGGCGCCGCAGCATGTCTTCCAGCCACTCCACCCACCGGTCGACGGCTCCGGCGCCGTACCGGTGGAGTTCCTCCGCGACCTCGCGCGCCAGCGCCTGGTCGAGCTCCGGCAGCGGCTCCTCGAAGCGCAGCGTGCGGTCACGGCCGCGGTTGCGGGCGATCTGCTCGCGCCGGTAGTCGAGTTCGGTGCGGACCAGGCGGATCGCCGCGTGCCGGTCCAGCGCCGCGGCGAAGGCGAAGCGGGCCAGGAAGTCGGCGTCCTGGAACCGGCTGGTCGGCTCGTACGGGGAGCGCACCCAGGCCAGCAGCGCGTCGCGGCCCACCGGCGTCAGCCGGTACACCTTCGCGTCCGGCCGCCCCTCGCGCGGATCCACCTCGTAGACCACCCAGCCGTCGGCCACCATCCGGCCCAGCAGCCGGTAGATCTGGCTGTGGTGGGCCCGCGAGCGCAGGAACTGCCCCTCGGTCTCCACCCATTTGCCCAGGTCGTAACCGCTGAACGGCCTCCCGGCCAGCAGGCCCAGGAGCACGTACTCGAACTGCATGGACACTCCTATGTGCAACATCACCTATGTGCACCGTTCCGTAGGGCCGACGGCCGGGTCAAGGCATCCGGCCGACGCTTGGCACGCCGTTCACCCGCGTTCACACCGGTTCACAGAGGAGCGCCCCCACGGCGCCGCGCCCCTCCCGCACCCCGCCGCGACGCGCGGTCCGCACCGGAGCGCGGGGTCCGGGCCGCGCGCCGCGCGGACACCGGGCGCGTCCTTCCTGTTGTCTTTTCGGCGACGGCGCCTGAACAATACGTAACGCTCAAAACAAATTCGGACGGAGAGGTCCCCCATGTTCCGATCCCGCTCGCTCAAGTCCCGCTTACTCGGCCTGCTCGCCGCGGTCGGCCTCGCGCTCGGCCTGGGCGTCCAGGCCGCGCCCCCGGCCGCCGCCGCCTCGCTGACCCAGGTCACGAACTTCGGCACCAACCCCACCGGTCTGCTCATGCACCTGTACGTGCCGAGCACCGTCAGGGCCAACCCCCCGATCCTGCTGGCCCTGCACGGGTGCCAGGGCTCGGGGCCCTATCTGTACTCGAGCACCGACTTCGCGTCGCTGGCCGACCGGTACGGGTTCCTCGTCGTCTACCCCTCGACGAACCCCGGTGGAAGCTGCTGGGACGTCTCCTCCGACCAGGCGCTGACCCGCAACGGCGGCAGCGACCCGGTCGGGCTCATGTCGATGATCACCTACACGGAGCAGCACTACGGCGGCAACGCCGATGCCGTGTACGTCACGGGCCAGTCGTCGGGCGCGATGATGACGAACGTGATGCTCGCCGACTACCCCGACGTGTTCAAGGCGGGCGCGGCGTTCATGGGCGTGCCCTACCGCTGCTTCTACACCGGCGCGGTCCGCGGCTGGAACGCGCCCTGCGCCCAGGGCCAGGTCTCCAAGGCCCCGCAGCAGTGGGGCGGCCTGGTCCGCACCTCGGGGTACCCCGGCTACACCGGTCCGCGTCCGCGGGTGCAGCTCTGGCACGGCACCGCCGACACCATCCTGAGCCACAACAACCTCGGCGAAGAGATCAAGCAGTGGACCGACGTCCTCGGCGTGAGCCAGACCCCGTCGGCCACCGACACCCCCGCGGCCAACTGGACCCGCACCCGGTACGACGACGCCGCCCGCACCACCCGGGTCGAGGCGTACAGCCTGGCCGGCGTCGGGCACGAACTGCCGGTACGGGGTACCGCGATGGCCGCCCAGGCCGTCCACTTCATGGGCCTGGACTCGGGATCCGCCGGCGGCGGCACGACCGGCGCACTGCGGGCGGTGGACGCGGGCAAGTGCCTGACCGACCCGAGCACGACGCCGGGTGCGCAGCAGCGGATCCACGGCTGCAACGGCGGCGCCGACCAGACCTGGACCCGTACGGCGGCGAAGCAGCTGACCGTGACCGTGGGCGGCAGCACGCTCTGCCTGGACACCGACGCGCACGGCACCAGCCCCGGCACCAAGGCCATCGTCTGGTCCTGCAACGGCCAGGCCAACCAGCAGTGGCAGCTGAACGCGAACGGCACGATCACCGGCGTCCAGTCGGGGCTCTGCCTGGACGTGGCCGGCCTCGCCACCACCGACGGCACGCCCGTCCAGCTGTGGACCTGCAGCGGCGGCCGGAACCAGCAGTGGACGATGGGCTGACGCCGAAACTTTCGAGCCGCCATGGGCGAAAGTTTTCTTCCCACTTGGCGCCAGTCACGCCGAAATCGGCAAAGCACCGGTCAAGTACTCGGGACTGCCATCGCGCATCCTCCGCCTGACCTGTTGATACTTCGACAGAGACGCCTCCCATGGCGAGCGAATCTGTCGACCATCGTGTCGAAAGTGTTGACAGCCCGTCAGGTGCAAGCCAACACTGGCGCCGTCGACAAGTCCGAACCGCCTTGGATCCGGGCCGCGTTCGCCCACCGACGTCGGGGTCAGCGACGTCGATGACGAGTCGACCCCGTGCACCCCCTCGCGACGCCGTCCGGCCGACCCACCCCTTCGCGGCGTCGGTGGCGCGGGGCTGCACCCACCCCCACCCATCGGCAGGACGGATCACTCCTGTGCACTCCCCCCACCCCAAGAGCCGCACCCCCAGCCGCTCCCGGCGGATCGCCGGCCGGGCGCGCCTCCTCGCACCGGCCCTCGCGGCCGTCCTTCTGCTGCCCGGCACCGCCGAGGCCGCGACCGTCACCACGAACCAGACCGGCACCGACGGCGGGTACTTCTACTCGTTCTGGACCGAGGGCACCGGTGCGGCCTCGATGTCCCTGAACGGCGGTGGCAACTACGGCACCTCCTGGAGCAACGCCGGCAACTTCGTGGCCGGCAAGGGCTGGCGCACCGGTTCGCGCAACCCGGTGACGTACTCGGGCACCTGGAGCACCAACGGCAACGCCTACCTCTCGCTCTACGGCTGGAGCACCAACCCGCTCGTCGAGTACTACGTCGTGGAGAACTACGGCACCTACAAGCCGACCGGCACCTACAAGGGCACCGTCACCAGCGACGGCGGCACGTACGACATCTACCAGACGACGCGCTACAACGCGCCGTCCATCGAGGGCATCAAGACCTTCAACCAGTACTGGAGCGTCCGTCAGAACAAGCGGACCGGCGGCACCATCACGGTCGCGAACCACTTCGACGCGTGGGCCCGGTACGGCATGAACCTCGGCACCATGAACTACGAGATCATGGCCACCGAGGGCTACCGGAGCAGCGGAAACTCCAACATCACGCTCGGCTCCTCCACCGGAGGTGGAACCGGCGGCGGCACCGGCGGCAGCTGCACCGCGACGCTCTCCGCCGGCGAGTCCTGGAGCGACCGCTACAACCTGAACGTCGCGGTCACCGGGTCCAGCACCTGGAAGGTGACCGTGAAGGTCCCCTCCCCGGAGCAGGTCAGCGCGACCTGGAACGTCAACGCGTCCTACCCCGACGCCCAGACCCTCGTCGCCACCCCCAACGGCGCGGGCGACACCTGGGGCATGACCATCGCGAAGAACGGCAGCACCACCTGGCCGACGGTCTCCTGCAGCGCGAGCTGACCTCCGGACCGGACCACAGCGGCACCCGGGGCGCGCGGCCCCTCCAGCCGCCGCGCCCCACCCCCGTCGACACGGCCGCTGACGGCGCCCGCTCCCACGCGACGGCGCGCGCCCGAATTTGTTAGCGCTAACAGGGCCGCTGACAAGGCTGTGCGACGGCTCCCACCCCCTCACAGAGGAGCTCCCATGCACCGACGAAATCCCCACCGCAGGCGGCTGCCCGCCGTGCTCACCGCCGCGGTCGCGGCCGTGGCGGCGCTGGCGGCGATGCTCGTCGCCGCCCCGGCCCAAGCGGCCACCAGCGGCGCCCTGCGCGGCGTGGCCTCCGGCCGGTGCCTCGATGTGCAGAACGCCGGTCGGACCGACGGCACGGCCCTGCAGATCTACGACTGCTCGAACGGGGCCAACCAGCTGTGGACGGCCGCGTCCGGCGACCGGCTGACCGTGTACGGCGACAAGTGCCTGGACGTTCCGGGCCACGCCACCACGGCCGGCACCCGGGTGCAGATCTGGGCCTGCAGCGGCGCGGCCAACCAGCAGTGGCGGCTGAACGCCGACGGCACGGTGGTCGGCGTCGAGTCCGGGCTCTGCCTGGACGCCACGGGAGCCGGGACGGCCAACGGCACCGCGGTGCAGCTCTGGACGTGCACCGGCGCCGACAACCAGAAGTGGACCGGCCTGTCCGGGTCGTCGACCCCGACGCCGACGGCCGGCACCTGCGCGCTGCCCGCCACGTACCGGTGGACGTCGACCGGCGCCCTGGCCCAGCCGGCGAACGGCTGGGCCTCGGTGAAGGACTTCACCAACGTGGTCTACAACGGCAAGCACCTGGTCTACGCGTCGAACGTGTCCGGTTCCTCGTACGGCTCGATGGCCTTCGCGCCCTTCACCAACTGGTCGGACATGGCCTCGGCCGGGCAGACCGGGATGAGCGAGAAGGCGGTGGCGCCCACGCTGTTCTACTTCGCGCCCAAGAACATCTGGGTGCTGGCGTACCAGTGGGGTGCGTGGCCCTTCATCTACCGCACCTCGAGCGACCCGACCAACCCCAACGGCTGGTCCGCGCCGCAGCCGCTGTTCACCGGCTCCATCCCCAACTCCGGCACCGGCCCGATCGACCAGACGCTGATCGCCGACGGCCAGAACATGTACCTGTTCTTCGCCGGTGACAACGGCAGCATCTACCGGGCGAGCATGCCGATCGGGAACTTCCCGGGCAACTTCGGCTCCTCGTACACCACGGTCATGACCGACACGGTGCAGAACCTGTTCGAGGCGCCGCAGGTCTACAAGGTCAAGGGCCAGAACCAGTACCTCATGATCGTCGAGGCCCGCGGCGCCAACGAGCAGCGCTACTTCCGCTCCTTCACCGCGACCAGCCTGAACGGTTCGTGGACCCCGCAGGCCGCCACCGAGAGCCGGCCCTTCGCCGGCAAGGCCAACAGCGGCGCCGGCTGGACCAACGACATCAGCCACGGCGACCTGGTCCGCACCAACC
The DNA here is from genome assembly GCF_040609095.1 of Kitasatospora sp. NPDC004799. Classification (NCBI taxonomy): domain Bacteria; kingdom Bacillati; phylum Actinomycetota; class Actinomycetes; order Kitasatosporales; family Streptomycetaceae; genus Kitasatospora; species Kitasatospora sp. NPDC004799. The sequence continues at coordinate 6,049 of NZ_JBEXJK010000096.1, read as the reverse complement.
CGGACCAGACCATGACCATCGACCCCTGCAACCTGCAGTTCCTCTACCAGGGCAAGTCCCCCACCGCCACCGGCGACTACGACAAACTGCCGTGGCGCCCGGGCGTCCTGACGCTCCAGCACTGACCCGCCCGACGAGCTCCACCGCATCGAGGAACCCCAGCCGTACGTCGGCTGGGGTTCCTCCCTGCTGTGCGCCGGCCCGACAGGTCGCCGCCCGGTCCGGCCGGCTGCTCACCGGCCCCCGTTCACCGGCCGCCGCTCACCGGCCGCTGCTCAACAACCGCCGCTCAACGGCGGCCGACGGGGCCCACGCTGCGCCGCAGCACCATCTCCGGGGCGATCTGCACATGGGTCCGGGAGCGCGCCGCGCCCCCCAGCTCCCCGACCAGCAACTCCAGCGCCCTGCGGCCGAGTTCGCCGAAGTCCTGCCGCACCGTGGTCAGCGGCGGGCTGAAGTAGGCCGCTTCCGGGATGTCGTCGAAGCCGACCACGCTGATGTCGCCCGGGACCGACCGGCCGGCCTCGTGCAGCGCGCGCAGCAGACCGAGCGCCATGTGGTCGTTGGCGCAGAAGACGGCGGTGACGTCCCGCAGTTCGGCGATCCGCAGCCCCGCCTGGTAGCCCGAGCGGGCGCTCCAGTCGCCGCGCTCCACGCGCGGCACAGTGGCCCCGGCCGTCTCCAGCGTGCCGCGCCAGCCCTCCTCCCGGTCCTGGCTCTCCAGCCAGTTGGCCGGCCCCGCCAGGTGGTGGACGGTGCGGTGCCCCAGGTCGAGCAGGTGCCGGGTGGCCGCCTCGGCGCCGGAGCGGTTGCCCACCGACACCATGGGCACCTGGATCTGGTCGCCCGAACCGACCGCGACGAGCGGCACCGAGGTGGAGATCCGGGCCACCGCGCTGACGGCCGAGGTCTGCGGCGCGATCACGACGACGCCCTCCACGCCCTGGTCACGCAGCCGGTCGACCGCCTCCTGGACCGAACGGCCGTCCAGGGACCGCAGACTGGTCACGCTCACGAAGTACCCGGCGCTGCGCGCGGCCTGCTCGATGCCCTCCAGCATCGCCGCGGGCCCGTAGAGCGTCGAGTCGAAGCTCACCACGCCGAGCGTCTGCGACCGGCGGGTGACCAGGGCGCGCGCGGCGGAGTTGGGCCGGTAGTCGAGCTCCCGGATCGCGGCCAGCACCCGCTCGCGGGTGTCCGGCCGCACGTGCGGGGCGCCGTTGAGCACGCGGGAGACCGTCTGGTGGGACACTCCGGCCAGTTTCGCCACGTCCGCCATCACGGGCTGGCGCTGTTCCGTCTCGGTACCGTCGGTTCCCACTCACAGTTCCCTTCTCGGTTTGGACCACAGTACGCGACCGGCTCCACACCAGGTCGCGGCCCCTGGATTCCGGCGGCGGCCGAGCCCCCGGCCGCGCCGTCCGTCAGGTACCGAACCGTGATCCAAGGCTCTTGACGGTTCCAGTGTGAGCGTTAACACTCATGTCACGCCAGGCCGGAGCCGCTGCCCCCCACCCGGGAACCCGCTCCGGCCGGCCCCGCTCGACCGCTCCCAGTCACCCACCAGGGGTGCACTGTGCCCGGTCGCGGATCATCACTGGAGGAACTGTGCGGAAGATTTCGGCGGGCCTCGTCGCCGCGGGCCTGGTGCTCTCGCTGGCGGCGTGCGGACAGAGCGCCAACGGTGTCGGCGACGGCCCCGCCAAGGGCGACGCCAAGGGCGGGCTGGTCGGCATCGCGATGCCGACCAAGTCGTCGGAACGCTGGATCAACGACGGCACCAACATGGTCAAGGAGTTCCAGGCCAAGGGCTACAGGACCGACCTGCAGTACGGCGACGACGTGGTGGAGAACCAGGTCTCCCAGGTGGAGAACATGATCACCAAGGGCGCCAAGCTGCTGGTGATCGCCGCCATCGACGGCTCGTCCCTCACCAACGTGCTGCAGAAGGCCGCCGACGCCCACATCCCGGTGATCTCCTACGACCGGCTGATCCGCGGCACGGCCAACGTCGACTACTACGCGACCTTCGACAACGAGAAGGTCGGCGTCCTCCAGGGCAGCTACATCGTCGACAAGCTCGGCCTCAAGGACGGCAAGGGCCCGTTCAACATCGAGCTGTTCGCCGGCTCGCCGGACGACAACAACGCCACCTTCTTCTTCAACGGCGCGATGAGCGTCCTCAAGCCGTACATCGACCAGAAGAAGCTGGTCGTGCAGAGCGGCCAGACCGACTTCAACCAGATCGCCACGCTGCGCTGGAACGGCGGCAACGCCCAGTCCCGGATGGACAACCTGCTGAGCAAGGCCTACACCTCCGCCCGCGTCGACGCCGTGCTCTCGCCGTCCGACGGCATCGCGATCGGCGTCCTGTCCTCGCTCAAGGGCGTCGGCTACGGCACCGCCAAGTCGCTGCCGATCGTCACGGGCCAGGACGCCGACCTGGCCTCGGTGAAGTCGATCATCGCGGGCGAGCAGACCCAGACCGTCTACAAGGACACCCGGCAACTCTCCAAGGTCGCCGTCCAGATGGGCGACGCGCTGCTGACCGGCGGCAAGCCCGAGGTCAACGACACCACCCAGTACAACAACGGCGTGAAGGTCGTCCCGGCGCAGCTGCTCCAGCCGGTCAACGTCGACAAGGAGAACTACCAGAAGGTCCTGGTCGACAGCGGCCAGTTCACCGCGGACCAGCTCAAGTAGCCGGCGGGGCCCGGTCGACGGGCCCCGCGCCGAACCGGCGGTGCGCAGCCCGGGCTCCGCGGAGCCCGGGACCTCCCCCAACCGCACCGCCCCGAACGAATACGGACGCACACCCATGGCTGGACCCGTTCTCGAAATGCGGTCGATCAGCAAGTCGTTCCCCGGCGTCAAGGCGCTCTCCGAGGTCAACCTGACCGTCGGCGCCGGCGAGGTGCACGCCATCTGCGGCGAGAACGGCGCCGGCAAGTCCACCCTGATGAAGGTGCTGAGCGGCGTCTACCCGCACGGCTCCTACGAGGGCGAGATCCTCTTCGAGGGCGAGCCCTGCCGGTTCCGGGACATCCGGGCCAGCGAGCAGCGCGGCATCGTCATCATCCACCAGGAACTGGCGCTGGTGCCGTACCTGTCCGTCGCCGAGAACGTCTTCCTCGGCAACGAGCACGCCTCCCGGGGCGTCATCAGCTGGCACCGGACACTGACCCACGCCGCCGAACTGCTCCGCCAGGTCGGCCTCGACGAGAACCCGCACACCCGGATCGCCGACCTCGGCGTGGGCAAGCAGCAGCTGGTCGAGATCGCCAAGGCGCTGGCCAAGAAGGTCAAGCTGCTCATCCTGGACGAGCCGACCGCCGCGCTGAACGACGAGGACAGCCGCAAGCTGCTGGACCTGATCCTCGAACTCAAGGCGCAGGGCATCTCCTGCATCATCATCTCGCACAAGCTGAACGAGATCGCCCGGGTCGCGGACGCCGTGACCATCCTGCGCGACGGGCAGACCATCGAGACCATCGCGATCGGCCCCGAGGGCATCTCCGAGGACCGGATCATCCGCGGCATGGTCGGCCGCGACCTGGAGCACCGCTACCCCGAACGCAGCCCCGACCTCGGCGAGGTCGCCTTCGAGGTCGAGGACTGGAGCGTCCGGCACCCGATCGACCAGCAGCGCATGGTGGTGGACGGCGCCTCGCTGAACGTGCGGCGCGGCGAGATCGTCGGCATCGCCGGCCTGATGGGCGCCGGCCGCACCGAGCTGGCGATGAGCGTCTTCGGCCGCTCGTACGGGCGGTGGGCCTCCGGCCGGGTCCGGCTGCACGGCCGGGAGGTGCGCACCCGGACGGTGCCCGAGGCGATCGGGCACGGCATCGCGTACGTCACCGAGGACCGCAAGCAGCTCGGCCTCAACCTCATCGACGACATCAGCCGGAACATCTCGCTGAGCGCGCTGCGCAAGGTCGCCCGCAACGGCCGGGTGGACCGGCACCAGGAGGCCAGGGTCGCCGAGGGCTTCCGGCGCACCATGAACATCAAGGCCCCTTCGGTGTTCACCCGGACCGACACGCTCAGCGGCGGCAACCAGCAGAAGGTCGTCCTCAGCAAGTGGATCTTCACCGAGCCGGAGGTGCTGATCCTCGACGAGCCCACCCGCGGCATCGACATCGGCGCGAAGGCGGAGATCTACACCGTCATCGCCGAGCTGGCCGCCGAGGGCAAGGCGGTGCTCGTCATCTCGTCCGAACTCCCCGAACTCCTGGGCCTGTGCGACCGGATCTACACCATGGCCGAAGGCCGGATCACCGGCGAGGTCGCCCGTGCCCACGCCACCCAGGAATCCCTCATGCGGCTCATGACCATGAGCGCCGCATCCAGCAACGAGCAGGTGTGAGGCATGGCCCAGACCGAGATCATCCCGGATTCGTCCCCGCGGGCACCGCAGGACGGCCCCAGTCCCTCCCTCGGCGGCGTGCTGGCCCGCGCGCTGCGCGGCAACGTGCGCCAGTACGGCATGCTGGTCGCGCTCGCGCTGATCGTGCTGCTGTTCCAGGTCTGGACGGACGGCATCCTGCTCCAGCCGCTCAACATCACCAACCTGATCCAGCAGAACGGCTACATCCTGATCCTGGCGATCGGGATGATGATCGTCATCATCGCCGGGCACATCGACCTCTCGGTCGGTTCGCTGGCCGCCTTCGTCGGGGCCGCCGCCGCGGTGATGATGGTCAGGCACGACATGCCGTGGCCGGTGGCCGTGCTGGCCGCGCTGGTGATCGGCGCCCTGGCCGGCGCCTGGCAGGGCTTCTGGATCGCCTACCTCGGCATCCCGTCCTTCATCGTCACCCTGGCGGGCATGCTGCTGTTCCGCGGGGGCACCCAGATCCTGCTCCAGGGCCAGTCGGTGGCGCCGTTCCCCAAGGGCTTCCAGAACATCAGCAGCGGCTTCCTCCCCGAGGTCGGGCCGCACACCGACTACCACAACCTCACCCTGCTGCTGGGCCTCGCGGTGCTGGCCGTCGCGGTCCTCCAGGAGGTGCGCGGCCGGCGGCAGACCGTCTCGTACGGGCTGGAGCCGCTCCCGCTCCCGCTGTTCCTGACCAAGCTCGCCGTGATCACCGCGGCCGTGGTGGTCTTCACCCTGCTACTGGCCAGCTACCACGGCGTGCCGATCGTGCTGCTGATCCTCGGCGCGCTGCTGGTCGGCTTCGGCTACCTGATGCGCAACTCGATCATCGGGCGGCACACCTACGCCGTCGGCGGCAACGAGGCGGCGGCCAAGCTGTCCGGGGTGAAGAGCAAGCGGGTCGTCTTCCTCGCCTTCACCAACATGGGCGTGCTCGCGGCCCTGGCCGGGCTGGTCTTCGCCGCGCGGCTCAACGCCGGCACCCCGCAGGCCGGCATCAACTTCGAGCTGGAGGCGATCGCCGCCGCCTTCATCGGCGGCGCCTCGGCCAGCGGCGGCGTGGGCACCGTCCTCGGCGCCATCATCGGCGGCCTGGTGCTAGGCGTGCTGAACAACGGCATGTCGCTGGTCGGCGTCGGCACCGACTACCAGCAGGTCATCAAGGGCCTGGTGCTGCTCGCGGCCGTCGGCTTCGACGTCTACAACAAGCGCCGGGCCGGTTCCTGACACCGGGACCACCCCCTCCACTGCTCGCCCCCGGCCGTCCTCGGACGCCCGGGGGCGAGCCGCGTTCGGAAGAAAAAAATATTTCTCGAGCGAGCGGCAACCTTTCCGCCTCCGGCGCCCACTGGGCAGTGCAACGTCGAGTCGATCTACCGAATGGACGGGAATGAGGGCAACGAAGCACGCCGCCCCGCAGTCGAACCGCAGGCGTGGGCTGGTCCTGGGCGTTCCGTTGGCGCTGGTGGCGGTCGGTGTGATGGTGTGCCTGGCCTTCGCACTGCTGCCGGGCCGCGGCGGAGGCACCGGCCCCGCGGAACCGGCCGCCGCCCCCGTGGTGGCCGCCGAGCCGAGCGGCAGCGGATCGAGGACGTGGTGACCATCGCCGTCGGCGACCTGCCCGACCTGCTGCCCGTCCCCGGCGACGCCCCCGAGGACTGGACCGCCGCC
>NZ_JBEXJK010000095.1:0-22981 GCF_040609095.1 Kitasatospora sp. NPDC004799 | reverse complement strand
GATCGCGTACGCGGACGCCAACGAGGCCAACGCCGCGATCGGCGTGGCCCTGGCGGTCGGGGAGCTGCCGGAGGACATGGCGGCGGTGCTCGTCCACACCGTCATCTCCCCGGCCGAGTTGACCGATCCGGCCAGCCCGTGGACCCCGCGCGCCGCCTCCCACCAGCCCGCCGCCGTACCGGCCCAGAGGGTGCCGGTACGGTCCACCGCGCAGACCGCCAGCTCGCCCTGCGGCCCGGCCCAGCCCACCGTCAACTGCCGTACGGCGCGCGGGCCCTGGCGGTCGGGCAGCCGGAGGTCGGCGACGCCGGGCCCGGCCAGCGCGGTGCCGCCGGTGCCGCCGGTGACCACCAGCGGCCGCCCGGCCCGGTCGGGCAGCACCGCCAGGTCCAGGATGCGCCGCGCCGGCAGGTGCACCCGCAGCAGCTCGCGGCCGCGGGCGGCCCACGGGCCGAGCGGGGCGGGGCGGCGCTCCGGGTCGTCGGCCAGCGGCTCGCAGGCCCAGTGGGCCACCTCCTCGGAGTAGCCGGCCGCCAGGAGTTCGGCGCGGGCCTGCTCGGCGGCCAGCCGGTGGTCCAGCCGGCCGTGGTCGGGCAGCAGCAGGGTGCGGGCGAGGGTGCCGACGGCGAACAGGTCCTTGGCGGTGGTCGGGAAGCCGCCGACCTGCTCGGCCTCCGGCGGGACGTGCCCGGGGGTGAACACCGCGACGGTCAGGGTGTGGTCGAGCGGCGCGAGGAAGGTCAGGTCGATCAGCTTGACCTGGCCCTGGCCGTCCACCAGCACGTTGGCGGGGGAGATGTCCCGGTGCACCCAGCGCTTGCGGTGCAGCTCGTCCACGATCCGGCAGAGTCCGGCCAGCACCTCGGCGACCGCCTCCGGCCCGCCGCGCTGGCCGCGCGCCCAGGTGTGCAGCGGCACGCCCTCGACCCAGGGCGAGATCTGGTAGCCCAGCAGCGCGCCGCCGGGCGGGGTGCCGGGCCGGTGCGGGGAGGGGCCGAGCAGGAAGCTGGGCACCACCAGGTCGGTCACGCCCAGCCGGTGCGCGTTGTGCGAGACGTCGTCCCAGCGGCCGAGCCAGCGCCGCACCTCGGCCGGGTCGCGCTCCAGCATGATCTTCGCGGCGACCAGTTCCTTGCGCCCGTTGTGCCCGGTGCGCACCGCCCGCCACACCTCGGCCTCACCGCCCCGGTGGTGGAACTCCAGGAGCTCGTACTGCTCGGGGTCGAACTCCGGCCCGAACCGGAGCCCGGGCACCCAACGCGACTCGGACACTGCACCCCCGACGCTGCTGACCGCTGCTGACGCGCTGTCGGCGCTCCGCCGTCGCGCTGCCGCCGCAGGGCCGTTCCGCTGCTGATGTGACGTCCAGGATAGTGCTCTTTCCTGTTCGTCCGTCCGATCGAGGGCCTATTCTGATGGCGCTCGGCAACATCTCGACACCACGTCAACTCATGATCGCCCCACGTCAGTTGATCATGGATTGGGTGGTGTCCGAACTCAGGGGGACGGTGCATGGCGCTGACAGCGGTGCTGCTGCTCGTGGTGGCACTGGCCGGTGCGGCCGCCGTCGTACTGGCCCGCCGCCGACGGGCCCTGGACGCCGCGGCGGCGGCGAAGGCGCTGGCCGCGGCCGCCGAACGGCTCGCCGCCGGCCAGGCCGCCCAGGCCCGCCGCCGCTACGCCCGGCTGGCCCGCAGGCTCGCCGACGCGCCCGAGGAACTGCGCCCGCAGCGCGGCCTCGCCCTGCTCGGCCAGGCCGAGGCCACCGTCCCCACCGGCGACCAGCAGGCCACCCTCGCCCTGCACCGCGAGGCCTACCCGCTGCTCGCCGACCCGGCCCGGCAACTGCCCCGGTGGAGCCTGCGCCGCCTCGCCGAGGAGCGGATGCAGGCCCCCGACGGCGACCTCGACCCGCTGTTCGCCTTCCTCCGGGCCACCGCCGCCGGCGCCGAACCCGGCGAGGAGGCGGAGTCCGCCGCCCGCACCGTCGACTGGCTGCAGCACCGCTGCCGCGAGGGCGCCCCCGACCGGCGCGAGCAGGTCACCGCCCGCGCCCTCGCCGCCCTGCCCGGCCGGGACTGGCCGGTGCTCGCCCGGGCCGCCCTGCTGCGCGCCACCGACCGGGCCGCCGAGGCCGAGGCCCTGCTCGCCGCCGCGGCCCCCTCCGGCAGCGGCGAACTCTGGTTCCGCTGGGGCGCCTCGCTCTACGCCCTGCACCGCGACGAACCCGCCGTCACCGCCTTCGACGAGGCACTGCGCCGCGGCCCCGGCGAACCGTCCCCGTGGGGGCGCGGCCCGGCCCTGCGCACCGACGGCCTGCTCTTCCGCGGCCTGGCCCGCCAGCGCCTCGGCACCACCGAGGAGGCCTGGGCCGACCTCGCGGCCGCCGCCGGCGAGAGCCCGGCCGACCCGCGCCCCCGCTACGCCCTCGGCCGGCTCGCCCTGCTGCTCGGCGCCGACGAGCAGGCCCGGGAGCAGTTCGCCGCCGCCCTGACCGTCCGGCCCGACTTCGCCCCGGCCCGGTTCGGCCTCGCCCTGGTGCACGAACGGGCCGACCGCCCCGCCGAGGCCGCCGCCGACTACCGGGCCGGCCTCGGCGGGGCCCCCGACTGGCGCCCCGCCCGGGTCCGGCTCGGCGCCGCCCTGCTCGCCGCCGGGCAGGCCGAGGAGGCCGAACCGATCCTGCGCGCCGAGGCCGACACCGAACCCGGCGCCCGCTGGACCACCGTCGCCGCCTTCCACCACGGCCTCGCCCTGGCCCGCACCGACGACCCGGCCGGCGCCCTCGCCCGCTGGGAGGCGCTGGACGACGAGGACCTGGGCCCCCGCCGGGCCGCGGCCCGCGACCGGCTCGCCCGCACCCGGCTGGCCACCGACCCGACGGCCGCCCGGGAGCTCTGGCAGCGGGCCGCCGCCGAGCACCCGGCCGCCCCCGGCTACCGCGCCGCGCTGCGCGAGGCCGCCCTGCGCGAGGCCGCCCACCTGCTGGTCACCGGCCGCGACCAGGCCGAGCCGCGCCGCCGCGCCGCCGCCGCGCTCGCCCTCGCCGACACCCTGCCCGGCGCCCTCACCCACCGCCAGGCCCGGCTGCGCGCCGCCCTCGCCCTGACCGAGGGCACCCCGGAGCCGGTCGCCGCCCTGCTCGACGCCGGCAGCGGCCTTCGCGACCGCTACCACCTGGCCGCCGTCGCCCTGCTGGCGGGCCGCCCGGCCCGGACGATCGCCCTGCTCGGCCCGCCCGACCCGGCCGGGGACCCGGCGACCGCCCGGCTGCGCGCCCTGCTCGCCGAACGGGCCGGCAACTGGGCCGCCGCCCTGGACTGGTACCGGAACTTCCTGGAGGCCCCCGCCGCCCCCGCCGCGGCGCCCACCGGCGACTGCGCGCTCTGCGACCGCCCCGCCACCGGCACCTGCGGCGGCTGCGGCCGCGAGGCCTGCCCCGACCACCAGCACATACCGGAGGGAGCCGCCTCGCCCCGCTGCGTGCGCTGCGCCGCCCCCACGCTGCGCGCCGTGCTCCACTGCGCCCGCCGGGCCGGCACCCCCGAGGAGGCCGAACCCGTGCTCGCCCGCTGGGCCGAGGCGCTCGGCGACGGCGCCGCCGCCGCGCCCGTCCGGCTCGACCTCGCCCTGCTGCGCGCCGAACTCGGCCGCCTGGACGAGGCCCTGGCCGGCCTGCCCGAGGACGCCCGGACGGCCCGCGCCGCCGTCCTGGTCCGCCGGGCCGGCGCCGCGCTCGCCGCCGACCGGCCCGGCAGTGCCGCCGTCGACCTGCGCCGGGCCCTCGGACTGGCCCCCGGCCAGGAGCGGGTGGCCGCCGCCCTCGTCCTGCTCGCCGAGCACGAGGCGCACCAGGCCGCCGCCGACGGCCGCCACCGGGAGGCCTGGGAGGGCTACCGCGAGCTGCTGCTGGCGGACCCGGCCCACCCCCGGCTGCTGCACGCGCTCGGCCTGGCCGGTTACCGGCTCGCCGCCGGCGCCGCCACCTCCGACGGCCTCGACCAGGAGGCCGGGCCCGACGAGGAGGTCTGGGCCTGGACGCTCGGCTGCCTGGTCGCCGCCCTGCACCAGCCCGAGCTGTGGGCCGAGTCCGCCCGGATCACCGGCCGCACCCCCGAACCCCAGCGGCTGGCCGCCGCCCGCGCCGGACTGCTCGACCGCCTCCGGGACGACCTGCGCGCCCTGGACCGGGCCGCCGGGCGCAGCGGCGACGAGGTCACCGCCTGGACGCTGCGCCTCGGCATGGAGACGCACTGCGCGGACGCCTTCGCCCAGGAGGACGTCCGGATCACCCTGCCCGGCCGCCCGGCCCGCCGCCTCGCACTCGGCCCCGCCCTGGACGGGCTGCTGCGCGCCGAGCCGGGGGCGCCCGGCTGGGCCGAGGCCTTCGAGCGGGCCGTCCAGCCCTGGCGGCGGCCCGCCGGCCCCGACGCGCCCGCGCCCACCCGGGCCCTCGGCCTGTTCGGCGACCTCGGCGCGCAGCGCTACCTGCGGCTCCAGGGCCGGCAGGCCGCCGCCGTCGCCGCCCTGGACGCGGTGCCCGAGCAGCGCCGCGGCGAGGACTGGCAGGCCCTGCTCGGCGAGTCGCTGGTCAGCCAGGCCCGCGAGCACCACCGCAACCAGGACTGGCGCGAGGCGCTGGAGAGCCTCACCCGGGCCCGGACCGTGCCCGGCGCCCGGCTGCCCGCCGACGCCGCGACGATCGCCGCCGAGTCCGGGGTCCGGGCCGCCCGCGCGCTGCTCAAGAACAGCCTGGACGACCAGGCCGGCGCCGCCGAACTCCTGGAGAAGGCGCTGGCGTTGGCCCCCGACGACCCCGAGGTGCGGGGCGACCTCGGCGCCACCTACGCCCAGTGGGCGCGCAAGATCAACAACGAGGAGAAGGACTACCCCCGGGCCCTCGCGCTGCTGGAGAAGAGCCTGGAGCTGGTCCCCGGCGACCCGACCGCCCGGCACTTCCTGGAGGCCGCCCTCGGCAACCGGGCCGGCCAGCTCAGCCGCCCCGACGCCACCGACGCGGAGCTGGAGGAGGCCGCCGCGGCCTGGCGGGCGCTGATCGAGCTCAACCCCGACCCGGAACACCGGCTCGGCCTCGGCTTCGTGCTGCTCCAGCTCGCCCGCTCGGCCGCCTTCGCCGACGACCGGCGGCGCGCCCTGCGCTGGATGGGCGAGGCGCTGGAGGCCGACCCGGAGTGGGAGGGGCCGGTCGCCCGGGAGGCCGCGCGCCGGATGTCGGTGATGCTCGCCAACCACGTGATGGACGCGATGCAGGACAAGCCGTTCACCGCCCAGGCCGCGATGCTCCAGCAGGCCCGGTCCTACGACGACTCCACCGACATCCGCCGGCTGATGGTCAGCGTCTGGCGCGGCGAGGCGATCGGGCACTACGAGGCCCGCCGCTACCCCACCGCGATCCGGCTGCTGGAGGAGGCCCTCCAGCTGTCCGGCACCGCGGAGGACACCGACAAGCTGCACCGCGAACTCGGCATCGTCTACGGCTCGTACGCCGTCCAGCGGGCCAACGCCCGGCAGCTGCGCGAGGCCCGCGACCTGGCCCGCAAGGCCGTCGAGCACAGCCCGGACGACTTCGAGCTGCGCGCCATGCAGCGGCGGATCAACTCGCTCTACTGACGGCAACCGTACGGCAGTTGGCGTCGTCCTAGACCGTACGCCGCAGCCACAGTCGCAGCCGCACCCGAGGTGACCGCGCCACCCGAGCCGTCCCCGCCACCCACCGTGAGGAGAGAGACCGCCCGCCATGCCACTGCACGAACCGTCGCCGTACGAGGTCCTGGGCATCCCGCTCACGGCCGGCGTGCGCGAGATCAACCTCGCCGTCGGACCGGCGATGCGGGCCGGCCGGTACACCCGCCAGCAGATCCAGGAGGCCGCCGCGCTGCTGCGCAACCCGGACCGGCGGCTGGAGGCGGACCTCCAGCAGCCCCTTCCGCCGGAGCCGGTCGACCAGGCCGCCGAGCTGCTCGCCCCCGCGCTCGCCGAACCGCTGCTGGTGATCGAGCGCCCGCCGCTGCCGCCCACCGCGCTGCCGGTGCTCCACCGGGCCGAGCTGGCCGCCGACTTCGCCGAGCCGCCCCCCGGCGGCGCCGACCCGGAACCGCCCGTCCCCGCCCGCTACGCGGCGGACCTGTCCGTGCTGCCGCAGATCGAGGTACCCGAATGACCGACGCACCCGCCGACGCACCCGGCCACGCGGCCACCGACGCACCCGCCGCCGCACCCGGCCACGCGCCCGCCGCCGCCCTGCTCGACGGCCGCCCGCCGCTGGAGGTCCCGCCCGGCGTCGAGGACGTCGACCTGGAGCAGGCCTTCGGCCGGCTGCTCTTCCGGGCCTCCCTGCTGGGGAGCAAGCTGACCGAGCAGAAGCAGGCCGCCCGGGCCGAACAGCGCGACCTGCTGGGCATCCTGGTCGAGGTGGACGACGCGCTCGCCGCCCTCGGCCTGGACCGCGAACTGGTGGCGCTCGGGCGCGGCGCCGGCCTGGAGGCCACCCGGCGGCGGCTGCTGGGGCAGCTCGCCAAGGCCAAGGTGCGGCCGATGCGGCTGGAGGGCATGACGGCCGACCCGGACCTGACCGAGATCGTGGGCACCGAGGTCCGGTCCGGGGTGGCGCCGGAGACGGTGGTGCGGACGGTGGTGACCGGGTTCTTCTGGGGGGACGAGGTGCTGCGCCGGGCCCAGGTGGTGGTCGCCGCACCGGAGCCGGAGCCCCTGGCGCCGGTGCGGGCGGCCGCGGCGGACCTCCCGCTCCCGGAGCCGGCCCACGCCGCCACCGGAGCCGACGCCGCCATCGAGACCACCGAAGCCGCCGAAGCCACCGAAGCCACCGAGGACGCCGAGGACGCCGAGACCGCCGGACCCGGGACGCCCGGCACGCCCGAGGCGCCGGAGACACCCGAAGCGCCCGGCACGCCCGGCGTGCCCGAGGCCGTCGAAGCCGCCCTGGCCGCCGGCGTCGCCGCCACCGCGCCGGCCGCCCGCGCCCAGCCCAAGGCGGCCCCGCCCCGGTCCCGCCGCAAGGCCGCGGCCGCGGGCAAGCGGGCCAAGCGCAAGAAGTAGCCAGGACCACGAGGGGCAAGAGGGGAACGACATGTACCGCACACTCGGCATCGACCTGGGCACCACCAACTCCGTGGTCGCCCACCTGCGCCGGGGCGAGCCGGAGATCATCTTCAACCGGCAGAACCAGGAGGCCACGCCCTCCGTGGTCGGCAGCGGCCGCAAGGGCGAGCTGCTGGTGGGCTCCACCGCGCGCAGCCGGACGGCCATCGACGGAGCCAACGTGATCCGCTCGGTCAAGCGCTTCATGGGCCGCAAGTTCAAGGACCCGCAGGTCCAGGCGGCCCTGAAGGAGGTGGACTACAAGGTCACCGCGGGCACCGACGGCGACGTCAACGTCTGGTTCAACGGCCGCTCGTACACCCCGATCGAGATCTCCGCGATCATCCTGCACCGCCTCAAGGAGGACGCCGAGCAGCGCTTCGGCGAGCCGTTCCACCGGGCCGTCATCACCGTCCCCGCGTACTTCGGCGAGCGGCAGGTCGCGGCCACCCAGGAGGCGGGCCGGATGGCCGGCCTGCACGTGCTGCGGATCATCAACGAGCCGACCGCCGCCGCCCTCGCGTACGGCATCACCTCCGAGGCGGGCGACGAGGGCAGGACCGTCCTGGTCTACGACCTCGGCGGCGGCACCTTCGACATCTCCATCCTGTCGCTGGTCCCCGGCTCGGTCTCGGTGCTCGGCATCGAGGGCGACAACCTGCTCGGCGGCGACGACTTCGACCGCGCGATCACCACCGCGCTGCTGGAGGACATCCGCGAGGAGTACGGCTCGGACTACCAGCCCGACCTGCGGGACCGTCCGAAGATCGCCGGCACCGCCGAGACCATCAAGATCGAGCTCTCCAACCAGGAGTCCTCCGAGGTCATCCTGCCGGGCCTGGGCGCCGGGCAGCTGGTGCTGGAGACGGAGTTCGAGCGGGCCCGCTTCGAGGAGCTGATCGAGGCCCGGATCGAGCGCACCATCGAGCTGACCCACAAGGCCATCATGCAGTCCAACCTGACCGTCGGGGACATCGACGAGGTGGTGCTGGTCGGCGGTTCGACCGCGATCCCGCTGGTCGCCCGCCGGCTCGGCGAGGTGTTCGGCCCCCGCCGGATCCGGCGCGGCGTCAACCCGATGCAGTGCGTGGCGCTCGGCGCGGCCGTGCAGTCCGCGCTGGTCGGCGAGGTGGAGTGCCCGGAGTGCCGGGCCCCCGGCAACCTCTCCGCCTCCAACTGCGTCAACTGCGCCACGAGCCTGCTCGGTGGCGCCCGGGTCTCCTGCCCGACCTGCCACATCCCGGTCGACGCCGACGCCGCCGCCTGCCCCAAGTGCGAGCAGGTGCTGGACGGTTCGGGCGAGGGCGCGGCCGTCCCGCGGCAGACCCGGACCACCGCCGTGGTGCAGGGCGACAACTGCCCGCGCTGCGGCACCCCGGCCGCCCCCGGCGTCACCGCCTGCGACCTGTGCGGCGAGCCGCTCCACTCGGCCGCCCCCGGCCTCACCAAGGTGGCCGCCACCGCCGCCGAGGACGTCGGCCTGCGCTGCGCCGCCTGCGGCGTGGTCAACCCGCCGGGCTGCGAGGTCTGCCCGGCCTGCGGCGAGCTGGCGCAGGTCACCAACCCGTTCGACATCACCCCGAAGAACCTCGGCATCGAGCTGAACGACGGCCGCCTGGCCGTCATCATCCCCAAGAACACCAGCTACCCGACGAGTTCGCCGGTCAGCCGGGAGTTCGTGGTCTCCGGCAGCGGCCGGCAGCGGCTGGAGGTCGCGGTCTACGAGGGCGAGCACGAGATCGCCCAGCAGAACGAGCTGATCGGCCACCTCACCCTGCGGCTGCCCGAGGGCCTGGGCGGCCGCACCCCGGTGGAGGTCTCCTTCGGCCTCGACCGGGACCGCACCATCACCCTGTCGGTACGGATCCAGGGCGGTGCCGAGAAGACCGTCAAGCTGGAGCGGGTCACCCTCGACCCCGAGCTGAAGGTGCAGGTCGAGGAGCAGCAGCGGCAGATCGAGACCTTCACCGACCGCTGGGGCGGCGAGCTGACCGAGGCCGAGATGCGCGAGGCCCAGCGGCTGATGGACACCCTGGACGACCTGGCGGCCGGGCAGACCCGCGGCCAGTCGGTGGACGCCGCGCTGGAGCGGGCCCAGCAGCAGCTCAAGGCCCAGCGCTGGGTGCGCGGCTCCGAGGCGTACCTGAGCCTGTTCCTCCACTACTGCGAGAAGCACCTCGACCCGAGCGACCTGGACCGGCTGCGGTCGGTGGCCGCCGAGCTGCGGCTGCGCCGCGAGGCCGCCGACTGGGAGGGCGCGGTGCGCGCGGCCCAGCGGGCGGACGAGCTGTGCGACTCGCTCGGGCACACCATGCGGATGCTGACCATGTGCAACGTCTACGTGACCCAGAACATGGTCTCGCCCGCCCTGGCCCAGCTGATCATGGCCGAGCTGCGCGGGCTGGACGCGGCCGTGGAGGCGCCCAACATGGCGGACGTCAACACCCACATGTCGAACCTGCTGGCCCTGTACGCGCAGGCGCAGCGGGAGCTGGGCAGCGAGCCGACCCCGGAGTCGCTCGGCCCGGTCCGGCCGGAGGAGGCGGGGCCGCGATGAGCGCCGTGGAGGCCGTGGACACCGTGAAGGCCTTGGACACCGTGGCGGCGGCAGGGGCCCCGCAGGCGCCGGAGGTGCCGTGCCCGCTCTGCCGGGTGCCGGGCGACCCGTCGACCCTGCGCTGCCCGTCCTGCCGGGAGGACCTGTCGGTGCTGTTCCGGCTGCGTTACGCCGGACGGATCGACTACAACCGGGCGCTGGAGGCCCTGGCGGCCGGGGACGGGGCGCTCGCGCTCGGGCTGCTGCACCGCGCGGTGGCCGCCGAGCCCGGGCTGCGCCCGGCCCGGGAGCTGCTGGAATCACTGAGCGTCGCCGGTCCCGCGGCCGCGGCGCCGACGGGCCGGGACGGCGGGCGGGAGGCCGACACTCCCTAGGACGGGCCAATCCGGCGTGCGGCGGAGCGGATCGCTTGTGATCGTGGGCGAGGTGTGATCGTCACACTTCGACCCGCTCTGCTCACAAGGAGTGAAGCAATGCGCATGCGTACCACCTTCGCCGCCGCCGCCCTCACCGCCACGGCGGTCCTCGCCGGAACCGGGACCGCCGTCGCCGGCAGCGCCACCGCCAACGGCATCGCCGCCAACTCGCCCGGTGTCCTGTCCGGCAACCAGATCCAGGTCCCGATCAACCTGGAGGCCAACATCTGCGGGAACTCGATCAACATCATCGGGCTCCTCAACCCGGCCTTCGGCAACATCTGCATCAACGAGTAGTCCCGTGCGCCGGGGCCGTCCGTCGAACCCGGCGGGCGGCCCCGGCGCCGTGTCGGTACCCCCGTTCGGGGGTGGCGGCGCGGGGTCGGGGAAGGTGACCATGGTCCCTGTCCGTACCGCCGTCCCCAGGAGCCCGCCCGTGCCGACCACGCCGACCCCGCGCAGCTACGCCTCCGGCACCTCGGACGTCCCGCTGCTCGGCGACACCATCGGGGAGAACCTCGACCGCGCGGTGCGCGCCTTCCCCGACCGCGACGCCCTGGTCGACCGGGCCACCGCCCGCCGCTGGACGTACGCCGAACTCGCCGCCGACGTCGACGCCCTGGCGCTCGGCCTGCTGGAGCTCGGGATCGCCAAGGGGGACCGGGTCGGCATCTGGGCCCCCAACTGCGCCGAGTGGACGCTCACCCAGTACGCCACCGCCAAGCTCGGCGCGATCCTGGTCACCGTCAACCCGGCCTACCGCGCCCACGAGTTGGAGTACGTGCTGAACCAGGCCGGTGTCCGGCTGCTGGTCGCCGCCGAGCGCTTCAAGACCTCCGACTACGCCGGGATGATCGAGGAAGTCCGGCCCCGCTGCCCCGAGTTGGAGCACGTCCTGCTGATCGGCAGCCCCGACTGGGACGCCGTGGCCGAGGCCGGCAGGCGGGCCGACCCGTCCCGACTCGCCGAGCGCCAGGGCGAGTTGTCCCCCGACGACCCGATCAACATCCAGTACACCTCCGGGACGACCGGCTTCCCCAAGGGCGCGACCCTCTCGCACCACAACATCCTCAACAACGGCTACTTCGTGGGCGAGCTGCTCGACTACACCGAGCAGGACCGGATCTGCGTCCCCGTCCCCTTCTACCACTGCTTCGGGATGGTGATGGGAAACCTGGCGGCCACCTCGCACGGCGCCTGCACGGTCATCCCCGCCCCCTCCTTCGAGCCCGGCGCCACCCTGGCCGCCGTCGCCGCCGAGCGCTGCACCTCGCTGTACGGGGTGCCGACCATGTTCATCGCCGAGCTGGCCGACCCGGACTTCGACCGCTACGACCTCGGCAGCCTGCGCACCGGCATCATGGCCGGCTCGCCCTGCCCGAGCGAGGTGATGAAGGAGGTCATCGAGCGGATGGGGATGACGCAGGTCTCCATCTGCTACGGCATGACCGAGACCTCGCCGGTCTCCACCCAGACCCGGGTCGACGACCCGGTCGAGCGGCGGGTCGCCACGGTGGGCCGGGTCGGCCCGCACCTGGAGGTCAAGGTGGTCGACCCGGCCACCGGCCGTACCGTCCCGCGCGGCGAACCCGGCGAGCTGTGCACCCGCGGGTACTCCGTCATGCTCGGCTACTGGGGCGAGCCCGAGCGCACCGCCGAGGCCGTCGACGCCGCGCGCTGGATGCACACGGGGGACCTCGCGGTGATGGACGAGGAGGGCTACGTCGCGATCACCGGGCGGATCAAGGACATGGTGATCCGCGGCGGGGAGAACCTCTACCCGCGCGAGATCGAGGAGTTCCTCCACACCCACCCGGACGTCCTCGACGTCCAGGTCATCGGCGTCCCCGACGCCAAGTACGGCGAGGAGCTGATGGCCTGGATCCGGATGCGGGAGGGCGCCGAGCCGCTCACCGCCGAGGCCGTCCGCGCGTACTGCGCCGGCCGGCTCGCCCACGTCAAGATCCCGCGCTACGTGCACGTGGTCGAGGAGTTCCCGATGACGGTCACCGGGAAGATCCGCAAGGTCGAGATGCGGGCGCAGGCCCAGCGGATCCTGGGGCTCTGACCGGGGCGCGCCTCCGCCCGGGCGAGTCCGGGGAGCGGGGTGGCCCGCCCGGCGGGAGAGTGTGATCATGCCGCTCGACGTCACAGTGGAACGCCTGATCCCCCTCCCGCCCGCCACGGTGGCCGCCTACGCGATGGACTGGCGCCACGACTGCGAGTGGACGCGGGGCATCCGCACGGCCGCCCTCACCCGGGAGGCCGACACCGGCGGCTTCGGCGTGGGCGCCGAGGTCACCCGGACGGCGCGCTTCCTGGGCAGGTCCTTCTCGTACGTGCTGCGGGTGGCGCGCCACGACCCGCCGACGGTGCTCGACCTGGTCTGCGTCGCCGGGCCGATGCCCATGCGGGTGACCTTCACCTTCGAGCCCACCCAGAGCGGTACCTTCGCCCGCATCCGGGTCCGGGGCGGCCCGCGCCTGGTGGGGCCGCTGATGGCCCGCCGGGTGCGGGCGGCGCTCATCGCGGACCTGCGCGCCCTGGAGGCCCGGCTCACCCGCTGACCCGGTACCCGGCGCCCGCACCCTCCGTTCCCCTCCCTCCGGTAGGGTGCGCCGACACCCGAGCCCCGCCCCCGCTTCCCTCCCCACCCCTCCCGTTCCCCTCCCTCCGGTAGGGTGCGCCGACACCACAGCCGGATCGGGAGGGGCACCGCGCATGAGTTCGTCGCCGACGGCGGCCGGGCCGGGGGAGCTGCGGCGGCACCTGGGGGTGTTCGACGCCGTGGTGATCGGGCTGGGCTCGATGATCGGCGCGGGCGTCTTCGCCGCACTCGCGCCCGCCGCCGGGGCGGCCGGCTCGGGCCTGCTGGTCGGGCTGGCACTGGCCGGTGCGGTGGCGTACTGCAACGCGACCTCCTCGGCCCGGCTGGCCGCCCGCTACCCGCGGTCCGGCGGCACCTACGTCTACGGCCGGGAGCGGCTCGGCGACTTCTGGGGCTACCTGGCCGGCTGGGGCTTCGTGGTCGGCAAGACCGCCTCCTGCGCCGCGATGGCCCTCACCGTCGGCTCGTACGTCTGGCCCGAACAGGCCCACGCCGTCGCGGTCGCCGCCGTGGTGGTGCTGACCGCCGTGAACTACGTCGGGGTGCAGAAGGCCGCCTGGCTGACCAGGGCGATCGTGGCCGTCGTCCTGGCGGTGCTCGCCGCCGTGGTCACCGCGTGCCTGGCCGGCGGGGAGGTCGACACCGGCCACTGGGCCGTCGGCGCGGACGCCGGATTCCACGGTGTGCTCCAGGCCGCCGGGCTGCTGTTCTTCGCCTTCGCCGGGTACGCCCGGATCGCCACCCTGGGCGAGGAGGTCCGCGACCCGCGGCGCACCATCCCCCGGGCGATCCCGCTGGCGCTCGGCATCACCCTGGTGGTCTACGCCGCCGTCGCCCTCGCCGTCCTGGCCGTCCTCGGCCCCGAGCGCCTCGCGCACAGCGGCGCCCCGCTGGCCGACGCCGTCCGCGCCGCCGGCGCGCCCGCCCTGGCCCCGGTGGTCCGCGCCGGTGCGGCGGTCGCCGCCCTCGGCTCGCTGCTCGCACTGATCCTCGGCGTCTCCCGGACCACCCTGGCGATGGCCCGCGACCGCCACCTGCCGCACGCCCTCGCCGCCGTCCACCCCCGCTTCGGCGTCCCGCACCGCGCCGAGCTGGCCGTCGGCGCCGTGGTGGCGGTCGCCGCCGCGTTCGGCGACGTCCGCGGCGCGATCGGCTTCTCCTCCTTCGGCGTGCTCGCCTACTACGCCGTCGCCAACGCCGCTGCCTGGACCCTCACCCCCGCCGAGGGCCGGCCCCCGCGCGCCGTCCCCCTCCTCGGCACGGCCGGCTGCCTCGTGCTCGCCTTCGCCCTCCCCGCCGCCTCTGTTCTCCAGGGCACCGCCGTCCTCGCCCTCGGCGCCGCCGCCTACGCCGTCCGCAAGGCCGTCACCCGCGCCTGAGCCCCGGGAAAGACCGACGGCCGGCGCGGGCTGCTGCCCCGCGCCGGCCGTCGAAGGTCCGTGCCGGTTACCGCGCGCCCCACTCCCGGTCGGTGGGGACGATCTCGCGGCCGAGCGGCATCAGCGAGATCGGGATCATCTTCAGGTTCGCCCACCCGAAGGGGATGCCGATGACCGACAGGAAGAGCGGAATGCTGGTGACCAGGTGCCCGATCGCCAGCCACCATCCGGCGAACACCAGCCAGATGACGTTCCCGACACACGAGGCCGGCCCGGCGTCCGGCCGCTCCACCGCGGTGCGCCCGAACGGCCAGAGGATGAACCCGGCGATCCGGAAGGAGGCGATGCCGAAGGGGATGGTGACGATGAGAACGCAGCAGATGATTCCGGCGAGCGTGTAGGCGAGCGCCATCCAAATGCCGCAGAAAAGCAACCAGATGACATTGAGGATGAACCTTATTGCGCTCATGCTTGGTACCTTCTCACGGCCGACGGCGTTTGCACGACGACCGTGCCATGCCCGCTGACGAGCGTGTCTACCCCCCTAGGGGTCGTTTCTCAGGGTTGCCGCCCACCGTTTCCGGGGTTCCGTCGTGTCGTTGAAACCACGCCACCCGTCCTGCTGTCTGACAGGTTCGCGGCTCGATCATGCGCCGCCCGGCGGCGCGGCGTCAAGGACCCTCGCACGACGATAAGTTCACAACTGATCGGATTTGATCGTACGGCTCTCGCAGGGCAGGCTCGGTGCCGCACAGTGGTGGAACCGCCACGGTCCGGCACGGAGGGAGCCGCATGTCGGGGACCGAGCACAGCAAACCAACGGCACACCTGGTCGTCGGGTACACCCCGCAGGACGGCTTCGTCGCCGTCCAATTCAGCCCGCCTCCGGCGGAATACGTGTGGCACGACCGGCAGGCCGAGCACCGCCGGGACCGGTTCGGGCCGGGCAACTGCTACCAGCAGTGGCTCGCCGTCGATGTCGCCACCGGGGCCGTCTGGTTCGGGGACACCGACTGGCGGACACAGGGCGAGGAGGCCGCCCACTCGCTCCCGGGACATCGCCGGGCCACGGTCGGCGACGGCGCACTGCCGTCCCCGGCCGTGTTCGTGATCCCGCTCGCCCACCGCGCCGTTGACGGCCGGGGCGCCGACACCTGGCGCTTCTTCGGTGTCGAGGAGCTCCATGCGCTCGTCCGGCGGGTACTGCCCCTGGTCCAGCGGGTGATCGACTCGCTGCACCGCGTGGGCCCGGACGGGAGTCCGGAATGGTCCGCCGAAGCCGCCACGGCCTGGACCGATCTCGAACAGGCCTGCCGGTTCACGCTCGACGCGACGGGAGGCGTGGTCTGGTCCGAACCCCGGATGAGCCCGGTGCCCGCGTGGCGGGTCGAAGTGCGGGACTTCCTCGCCCGCAACCCCGAGCTCTGCGACCCGGCCTGGGCGACAGCCACCGACGCCGAGCTGGACGGCTGGGCCGCCTACGAAGCCGATTCCGGTTACGGCGGCGTCCCGGGCCTGATGTGCGCCACGGCGGGCGTCCGGATCGAGGAGGGCTACGCCTTCTACGGTCACCGTGCGGCCCTGTACGCCTACCGTGCGGCCGCCTGCGGCGACCGCACCCCGGTCGAAGCCGGGCTCTGGCTTCGGACCAGCGATGCCGGACGGAGCAGCTGGGAGGCCGCGAAGGTCGTGGGAGCGAGTCTCGCCGACGCCCCCGACTGCGTGTTGGGCCACCTCGCCGAGACGTTCCGCGGCGCTGCGGCCGACGACGGCGTCGTCCTCACCGGCCTGACGGCCTACCTGCGGCGACAGCGGGCCGAGGAGAGGGCGGCAGTCGACGAGTCGCTCGCCGCCACTGGGGAGGAACTGAACCGTCTGGAGGAGTTGCTGAAGGAGGTCCGCCTGGCCCGGAACACCGTCCTGACCCGGGTCCTCAGCTGGACTGACGGACGGGACGACGAGGTGATCGCCGGTCTCGCGGCGATGTCTCCCGTCGCCGTGGCCGAGTGGCGGGAGCGGCTCACCGCCGACCGGGGCGTCCGGTCGGAGGGGTGAGGGCCTGCCCGGAGGCCGGCGCGCGGGCGGGCCGTAGAGGTTCCGCAACCGTTGCCCCCGCTCAGGAGAGGGCGGCCAGTGCCTGTGCGGCGAGCATCTGTTCCAGGGCCAGGAGGGCGCGCGGGGCGTGCCGGGTGTCGATGCGTACGGTGTAGATGAATCGCGTCAGCTCCGGGTCGGCGAGGGGGCGTGCCACGACCTGCGCGCTGCCCGGGGGCAGGGCCAGCCGGGGCATGACGGCGACGCACAGGCCGGCGGCCACGAAGCCGAGCACGGTGTTGAAGTCGTCGCCGTCGTACTCCAGCCGGGCCTGGAAGCCCGGGGTCCTGGCCATCTGAGCGAGCAGTTCCAGGCGCAGGGCGGCCTCCGGGGCGGCGATCCACGTCTCCGCCGCGAGGTCGGCCAGGTCGATGACATCCCGGTGGGCGAGGTGGTGGTCGACCGGGAGGACGGCCACGACCGGGTCCCGGGCGACCAGCGTCCGGCGCAGCGTCCGGGGCGGTGGCATCGGGATGAAGTCGTAGTCGTAACTGAGGGCCAGGTCCATGTCGCCCCGCTTGAGCCGGCTGTAGCCGGCTTCGGGCTCCAGCTGCGAGAGGCTGACCCGGACGTCGGGATAGGCCGCGTGAAGCTCGGCCAGCGCCTGCGGGACGATGCCGGCGGCGGAGGAGGCGAATGCGCCGAGCCTGATCCGTCCGGCGGTGCCCGCGCGCATGGCGTCGAGTTCCAGGGACGCCGCCGCCAGGGCGCTCCGGACGCGCTGTTCGGCGTCGAGGAGGACCGTGCCGGCGGGGGTGGCGCGGACGGGGCGGCGCTCTATCAGGATGAGGCCGGCCCGGCGCTCGAGTTCGGCGATCTGTTGGGAGACGGCGGGCGCGCTGTAGCCCAGCTCGCGTGCGGCGGCGTTGAAGGAGCCGTGGCGGACCACGGCTTCCAGGGTGGCGAGCAACCGGGGGTCGAGTCTCTGCACGGAGTTAAGGCTCACTTATCTGTCGCGAAGATGTCTTTTCTTGTGCTTAAGCGTGAACGGCAGCAGGATTCTTGCTTGCGGCCCGGATGCGCAAGCCCGGGTCCGCGGCCACCCCCACCGTCATCGGGCGCGTTCGTGCGCCCGGGGGGCCGTGCACCCCCTCCTCCGCAGCCCGCCTGCGACCGCCTCCGTCGGGCGGGCCGCGGAGGAGACGGCCGTCGATGGTCGACCCCCACCTGGAAGGAAGTGGTATGCCCAAGCCGCTCATCGGACTGACCACCTACCTCGCCGACGCCCAGTGGGGGGAGTGGGAGCTGCCCGCGGCACTGCTGCCCGCGGCGTACGTCAGCTGTCTCCAGGCGGCGGGCGGCCGTGTGGTCCTGCTGCCGCCGGACGCGCCGGAGGCCGCGCTCGATGTCGTCGCGGGCCTGGACGGGATCGTCCTGACCGGTGGTGAGGACCTGGATCCCGCGTTGTACGGGGCGCAGCGGCATCCGTGCACGGAGCCGCCGGTGCACGAGCGCGACCGCTGGGAGTGGGCGGTGCTGGACGAGGCCCTCGCGCGCGACCTCCCGGTGCTCGGAGTGTGCCGGGGCATGCAGCTGTTGAACGTGCACGCGGGCGGCACCCTGATCCAGCACCTGCCCGAGGTGGTGGGCCACCACGGGCACAACCTGCACGGCGGCCACTTCGCGCCCCATGCCGTCACCACGGTGCCGGGGACGCGGATCGGTGGGCTCCTGCCGGGGACCCGCCAGGTCGCCACGCACCACCATCAGGCGGTGGAGTCCCTCGGGGCCGGCCTGGTCGTGGGCGCGCGTACGGCGGACGGGACCATCGAGGCGATCGAGAGCACCCGGCACCGCTTCGCGGTCGGCGTCCAGTGGCATCCCGAGATGGCCTTCGACTCGGCGGTGGTGCACGCTCTGGTGGCCGTGGCCAGGTCGACTCCGGGCCCTGCTCCGGGTCGCGCCGGCGAGCGGACGGTGCGTGTCCGGCGGAGTCCGCCCGTCACCGGGGCGACGCCGGTGCTTTGACCCCGCGTCATCTCGGCGCCGCCGGAGTCTTGACACCGCGGCGCTCCGGGCCCAGGATCAGCCCGTGAACCTGTCAGACAGCAAGACAGGTGGATCGGCCCCGCGGCGCGTCAGCGCGATGGAAGCGGTGTTCGGCCACCTGCGCAGCGCCATCGAGCGCGGTCAGTACGTCGTGGGGGACAAGCTCCCCTCGGAAGCGGAGCTGTGCCGGACCCTGGAGGTCAGCCGGCCCGTCCTGCGGGAGGCACTCCGTGCCCTGCAGGCCCTGGGCCTGACGGTCTCGAAGACCGGCAAGGGCACCTTCGTCGTGGCGAACACGGTCGAGGAACCCACCTTCGGCGACTTCGCGGCCGGCGACCTCCTGGAAGTCCGCCGGCACGTCGAGATCCCGGTCGCCGGCTACGCGGCGCTGCGCCGGACCCCGGAGGACCTGGACCACCTGGCCCACCTGCTCGACCGGATGGAGCGGGAGACCGACACCACCGCGTGGGTCGCCCTGGACACCGTGTTCCACCTGGCGGTGGCCGAGGCCTCCGGCAACCCGGTGTTCCGCCGGGTGATCGAGGAGATCCGTGACGCACTGGCGCGTCAGTCGACCTTCCTCGACAAGTTCTGCGGCAGGCGCGAGCAGTCCAACTGCGAGCACCGGGCGATCGTCGAGGCCCTGATCGACGGTTCCGAGCCCGACGCCGTCGAGGCGATGTCCCACCACCTCCACCGCGTGGAGGCCACCCTCACCGACATCGTGCGCCCCCAGCGGGCGGACACCTCAAGAGAAGGCAGAGCCGAGGCGTGAGCGAGCAGTTCCTCAAGGACGAGAAGCGCCCCACGACCCGTCACGTCGACGCCGGAGACACCGGCTACAGCAAGTCCCTGAAAGCCCGGCACGTCAACATGATCGCCATCGGCGGCGCGATCGGCACCGGGCTGTTCCTCGGCGCGGGCGGACGGCTCGCCGACGCCGGGCCCTCCCTGTTCGTCGCGTACGCCGTCTGCGGCGTCTTCGCGTTCCTCGTCGTGCGAGCGCTCGGCGAGCTGGTCCTGTACCGGCCGTCCTCCGGCGCCTTCGTGTCGTACGCCCGGGAGTTCCTGGGGGAGAAGGGCGCGTACACCGCCGGCTGGATGTACTTCCTCAACTGGGCGACCACCGGCATCGCCGACATCACCGCCGTCGCCACGTACACCCACTACTGGCACCTGTTCTCCGACGTCCCGCAATGGGTGATCGCGCTCATCGCCCTGGCCGTCGTCCTCACCGTGAACCTCATCTCGGTGCGGATCTTCGGCGAACTGGAGTTCTGGTTCGCCATCGTCAAGGTCAGCGCCCTGGTCGTCTTCATGGGCATCGGGATCTTCCTGCTCGTCACCCGGCACCCCGTCGACGGCGCCGTGCCCGGCCCGTCCCTGATCACCGACAACGGCGGGATCTTCCCCAACGGCCTGCTGCCGATGCTGCTGATCATCCAGGGCGTCGTCTTCGCCTACGCCTCCGTCGAACTGGTCGGTGTGACGGCCGGGGAGACCGAGAACCCCGAGAAGATCATGCCGAAGGCGATCAACTCGATCATGTGGCGCGTGGGCCTGTTCTACGTCGGCTCCGTCGTCCTGCTCTCGATGCTGATGCCGTGGAACAGGTACACCGCCGGCCAGAGCCCGTTCGTGACCGTCCTGTCCCACCTCGGGGTCCCGGCGGCCGGCAGCGTGATGAACCTCGTCGTCCTCACCGCGGCGATGTCCTCGCTCAACTCCGGCCTCTACTCCACCGGCCGCATCCTGCGCTCCATGGCCGTGAACGGATCGGCCCCGCGCTTCACCGCCCGGATGAGCCGCACCCAGGTGCCCTACGGCGGCATCCTGCTCACCAGCGGGATGTGCGTGCTCGGCGTCGTCCTCAACTTCGTGGTCCCCGCCGACGCGTTCGAGATCGTGCTCAACCTCGCGGCCATCGGCATCATCGCCACCTGGGGCATGATCATGGTCTGCCACCTGCTGTTCTGGCGGAAGACCCGCGACGGCGAACTGACCCGCCCCGGCTACCGCCTGCCGGGCTCCCCGTGGACCGAGCTCGTGACGCTCGCCTTCCTCGCCACCGTCCTGGTCCTCATGTACGCCGACGGCGGTGCCGGACGCACCACCGTGCTGTGCGTACCCCTCATCGCCGCCGCACTCGTCGCCGGCTGGTACGCCGTCCGCGGGCGCGTCGCGCGCGCCGCCGCCGGCACCGACGACTGAACCCGGGCGGACCGCGGGATCCGCGGTCCCACCGGCGTTCGCCCGCCCCGGGCCCGCCACCGCCAGGTCCGCACCCCCACGTCATCACGATCGAGGCAGTCATGCTCACCAGCCCCCTCACGGACGCGCCCGTGATCCGCGAGCCCCGCCACGCGCCCGTCGCCCACGTCACCCGTGGCGGCGTGGTCGAGAGCACCCACTACGGTTCCGTCATCGTCCTCGGCGGCGACGGCGAGGTCCGGCACCACCTCGGCGACGCGCAGGCCGCGTGCTACCCGCGGTCGGCCCTCAAGCCCGTCCAGGCCGTCGCCATGGTCCGCGCCGGACTGCCGCTCGACGGCGAACTGCTCGCCCTCGCGACGGGCAGCCACTCCGGCGAGGAACGCCACCTCGCCGGCACCCGGCGGATCCTGGCGCTCGCCGGCCTCACCGAGGACGACCTGCGCAACGTTCCGGACCTGCCGTACGACCCGGACGTCCGCGATGCCTGGATCCGGCAGGACCGCCGGCCGTCCCGGACCGCCCAGAACTGCTCCGGCAAACACGCCGCGATGCTCCACCTCTGCAAGCTCAACGGCTGGCCGCTGCAGGACTACGACGCCCCCGGGCACCCGCTCCAGCGGATGATCGCGGAAACCGTGGAGGACCTCACCGGCCAGCGCATCGCCCACGTCACCGTGGACGGCTGCGGCACCCCCCTCTTCGCCGTCTCCCTCCACGGACTGGCCCGCGCCGCCGCGCGCATCGCCACCGGCGCGCCCGGGACACCCGAGTTCCGGGTGGCGGACGCGCTGCGCAGCCACCCGGAGATGGCCTCCGGTGCGGGGCGGGACGTGGCCCGACTGATGCGGGCGGTACCCGGGCTGCTCGCCAAGGACGGCTTCGAGGGCGTCCAGATCGCCGCGCTGCCGGACGGCCGCGCCGTCGCCCTGAAGATCGCCGACGGGGCGAACCGGGCGCGCGTCCCGGTGACGGCGGCCGCCCTGGCGCTGGCGGGAGTCGACCCGCGGCTGCTGACCGGGCTCGCGGGGGAGCCGGCGGCCGGCGGCGGCCGGCCCGTCGGTGGCGTGCGGCCGGTGGCCGCGCTGGACCCGTCGGCCCTGCTCGCCCACGCCTGACCCGAACCACCACGCCGAGAGGACCCGCACCCATGACCGCCGCCACCCGCAGCGAACACGACCTGCTCGGGGACCGCCACGTCCCCGCCGACGCCTACTGGGGCGTCCACACCCTGCGCGCCACCGAGAACTTCCCCATCACCGGCACTCCCATCTCCGTCTACCCGCACCTGATCGACGCGCTGGCCGCCGTGAAGGAGGCCGCAGCCCTCGCCAACGAGGAACTCGGCCTGCTGGACCCCGCGAAGGCCGCCGCGATCGCCACCGCCTGCCGCGAGATCCGCGACGGCGAGCTGCACGACCAGTTCGTCGTGGACGTCATCCAGGGCGGCGCCGGCACCTCGACCAACATGAACGCCAACGAGGTCATCGCCAACCGCGCCCTGGAACTGCTGGGACACGCCAAGGGCGAGTACCGGCACCTGCACCCCAACGAGGACGTCAACCTCGGGCAGTCCACCAACGACGTCTACCCGACCGCCGTCCGGATCGCGACCGTGTCCGCCGTGCGCGGCCTGCTCGACGCGATGGCCGTCCTCCAGGACGCCTTCGCCCGCAAGGCCGTCGAGTTCCGCGACGTCCTGAAGATGGGCCGCACGCAGTTGCAGGACGCCGTGCCGATGACGCTCGGCCAGGAGTTCTCCGCCTTCGCCGTCATGCTCGACGAGGACCGCAGCCGACTCGCGGAAGCCGTCGCGCTGGTCCACGAGATCAACCTCGGCGCTACCGCGATCGGCACCGGCCTGAACGCCCCCGCCGGATACGCCGAAGCCGCCCGACGCCACCTCGCCGACATCACCGGGCTGCCCCTGGTCACCGCCGCCAACCTCGTCGAAGCCACCCAGGACTGCGGCGCGTTCGTCCAGATGTCCGGTGTCCTCAAGCGCATCGCCGTCAAGCTGTCCAAGACCTGCAACGACCTGCGGCTGCTGTCCTCCGGGCCGCGCGCCGGCCTCGGCGAGATCAACCTGCCGCCGGTGCAAGCCGGTTCGAGCATCATGCCCGGCAAGGTCAACCCGGTGATCCCCGAGGTCGTCAACCAGGTCGCCTTCGAGGTGATCGGCAACGACGTCGCCGTCACCATGGCCGCCGAGGCCGGGCAGCTCCAGCTCAACGCCTTCGAGCCGATCATCCTGCACTCGCTGTCGGAGTCCGTCACCCACCTGCGGGCGGCCTGCCTCACCCTCGCCGAGCGCTGCGTGGCCGGCATCACCGCCAACACCGACGTGCTGCGCGAGACCGTCGAGAACTCCATCGGCCTGGTGACCGCCCTCAACCCGCACATCGGCTACACGGCCGCCACCGACATCGCCAAGGAGGCCCTGGCCAGCGGCCGGGGCGTCGCCGAACTCGTCCTGGAGCGGGGGCTGCTGCCCGCGGAGCGGCTCGCGGCCCTGCTGCGGCCCGAGGCCGGCCGTGACGGCCGTCAACCTCATCACCAGCGCCGTCCAGGCCCTGCTGAGCCACCCCCACCACCTGGCCCACGTCCG
>NZ_JBEXJK010000094.1:0-22998 GCF_040609095.1 Kitasatospora sp. NPDC004799 | reverse complement strand
GACCGAGCGAGCAGAGGGTGCCGCCGGCCAGGACGGCGGCGCTGGCGGCCAGCATCCGGGCGGCGGCCCGCGGCGGCAGCGCCTCGGCGAGGCGGCGGGCCAGCGGGGCGGCCAGGAACGGCAGCAGCAGCGGGACCCAGACGACGAGGATCATCGGCCGGGCGTCCCCTGGGCGTCCGGTCCCGGCCCGTCGGCTCGCGGAGAGTCGGCTCGCGGCCCGTCCGCTCCCGGTGCGACCGCACCCGCGGCGTCGGACCCGACGGCCCCCGGGGCGCCGTCGCCGAGCAGCTCGCGCAGCAGCCGCTCGTCCTCGGCGGAGAGGTCGGAGACGAACCGGGCCAGCACGGTGGAGCGGTCGGCCTCGCGGCCGAGCTCGGTGTGCATCCGGCGGGCGGCGAGCCCCGCGGTGTCCTGGACGGTCGGGGTGTAGGCGTAGGCCCGGCCGGCCCGGGTGCGCGCGACCGTCCCCTTGTCGAACAGCCGGGCCAGGATCGTCGCCACGGTGGTGCGGGCGAGCTCCCCGCCGAGCGCGGCCTGGACGTCCTGCGGCGTCATCGGCCGCCGGGCGGACCAGAGGGCAGCCAGTACCTCGGCCTCCAGCTCCCCGGCGGGCCGGCGGGCGGACGGTACGTCGGGCATGGCGGCGCGTCCTCCAAGTTTCGTCTACAGTCATGTAGACCGTCTACTGAACTGTAGACGGTCCGGGCGGTTCCCCGTTGCGAACCGCCCCCCAACGTACGGGAGGTCCGCCGGCCTTGCTCCAGTTCCCCGCCGCCCCGGCCGTTCACCTCGCGGTGAACCCGCTGGACGCGTCCTCACTGCTCGCCGCGTTCGGCGCGCTCGGCATCGCCGTGGTGCTGTTCGCCGAGACCGGCCTGCTGGTGGGCTTCTTCCTGCCCGGCGACTCGCTGCTGTTCACCGCCGGACTGCTCTGCGTGCCCGGCGCCGCCGGGGGCCCGCGGCTGGAGCTGTGGCAGGTGCTGCCGGCCGCCCTGGCGGGCGCGCTCGGCGGGGCCCAGGTCGGCTACCTGATCGGCCGGCGCGGCGGCCGGGCGCTGCTGGGGCGGACCCGGCGCAAGCGCCTGCTGGAGGGCGTCGAGCGGGCCGAGCGGCTGCTGGCCCGGTACGGCCACGGCAAGGCGATCGTGCTGGCCCGGTTCGTCCCGGTGGTCCGCACGGTGCTGAACCCGCTCTGCGGCGTGCTCGACGTGCCGGTCCGCACGTTCACCCGCTGGCAGGTGGTCGGCGGGGCGGTCTGGACGGTCGGCGTGGTGCTCGCCGGGTACGCGCTCGGATCGTCCGTACCCGGTATCGACGGATATCTGCTGCCGATCATCGGTCTGGTAGTAGTTGTCTCCGTGCTCCCCCTTGTTCTCGAACTGTTCCGCGCCCGTAAGGCGCGACGTCACGGAGGTGACGTGTGATGCCCTCCCGGGCGCTCGCCGTGTACGACGGCAGCGGTATCGACGGCGACCTGTACTCCCGGGTCAACGGCTGGGCGCAGGCGGCCCCGCACTGGCTGGACGAGCTGGTCAGGGTCTGGTCGGCGTTCGGCCTCGGGCTGTTCGCGGTCTTCATGCTGCTCGCCTGGTGGCGGGCGCGCGGCGCGGACTCGGCCGTGATGGCCAGGGTGCTGGCCTCGCCGGTGATCGTGGTGATCGCGTACGGCGTCAACTCGGTGCTCAAGGGCGCGGTCGAGGAACTCCGCCCGTGCGCGCAGATCCCCGGCAGCGTCTCGCTGGAGACCTGCCCGGGCACCGGCGACTGGTCCTTCCCGAGCAACCACTCGGTGATCGCCTTCGCCGCGGCCGCCTCGCTCTGGTTCGTCGACCGGCGGCTCGGCTGGGTCGCGGGCCTGTTCGCGGCGCTGATGGCCGCCTCCCGGGTCTGGGTCGGCGTGCACTACCCGCACGACGTGGCGGTGGGCGCTCTGGTCGGACTGCTGGCCGCGGTGGTGCTGGCGCCGCTCGCCGGACGCTGCGGGCCGCTGGTGGACCGGATGCGGGCGGGCGCGCTGCGGCCGCTGGTCGGGCCGGGGGACCGGCCGACGGCCGGCCACGGCCGCTCCGCGTACCGGGTGCAGCGGCACTGACCCGGGAGCCGCCGGCGGTCCTCGCGCGGACCGTCGCCGTTCCGTAGCCCGCCCGCCCCTTGTCCGGTTTCGGACGGCGGGTGGAGCATGTGAGCCGGGCGTGGGGCCTCCTCCGGGGGGGGTGCCCGCCCGGCTCAGTCGTGCTCGGGCGCGCGGGCGCCGGGCGTGCCAGCGGAGGGAGTGCCGAATGCCGTACCGACTCGACATCACGCAGGGGGACTGGCCGGGCGACCTGCTGCACAAGGGCGTCGAGGGGCTGCTGGCCGAGGCCATGGTGCTCACCCTCGCCACCGCGGGCCACGAGCACGGCCCGCACGCCAACCTGGCCTTCTTCGCGTACGACGACGACCTCGTCCTCTACTTCGTCAGCGAGCGCTCCACCCGGCACAGCCACCACCTGGCCGAGGAGGCCCGGGCCGCCGCCACCGTCTTCCTACCGCCGCCGGTCTTCGGCGAGCAGCTGCGCGGCCTCCAGCTGGCCGGCGGCGCGAGCGAGGCCTGGGGGCGGCAGGCCGAGGCGGCGCTGGCCGCCTACCAGGGGCGCTACCCGGCCTTCGCGCAGGACGAGGAGGTCCGGCGGCAGTTCCTCACCGGGGGCGGGGCGGCGGCGCTGTACCGGTTCCAGGTGGAGGAGCTGACGGCGGTGGACGAGCCGAACTTCGGGCGGCGCAACTACCTGCGGGCGCGGGTGGTGCGGTCGTAGTCCGCTTGAAGTTACCGACGGGTTGTCTGTACAACTTTTCAGGTGGTTCATCCGCGGGTCGGCATCCGGACGCCCCTCGGACACCTGGGCGCACCAGCCTGGCCGCATGAGAGTCATCGTCGTAGGAGCGGGCGTGCTGGGCACCATGCACGCCTGGCAGGCCGTCGAGCGCGGCCACGAGGTCGTCCACCTGGAACGCGAGACCGAGGCGCGCGGCGCCTCGGTGCGCAACTTCGGCCTGGTCTGGGTCAGCGGCCGGGCGCAGGGCGAGGAACTGGACACCGCGCTGCGGGCCCGCGAACTGTGGGAGTCCATCGGCGCCCGCGTCCCGGACCTCGGCTTCCGGGCCAACGGCTCGCTCACCGCGATCCGCACCGAGGCCGAACTCGCCGTCGCCGAGCAGGCCCTGGCCCTGCCGGACGCCGAGGCCCGCGGCTACCGGCTGCTCGACCCCGACGAGACCCGCGCCGCCAACCCGGCCCTGCGCGGAAAGCTGCTCGGCGCCCTGTGGTGCGGGCGCGACGCCGCCGTCGAGCCCCGCACCGCCCAGCCCGCGCTGCGCCGGTACCTGGAGTCCACCGGCCGGTACACCTTCCTGCCCGGGCGCGAGGTGCGCGAGGTGGTCGGCGAGCACGCCGTCCGCGACGACCACGGCGACGTCCACACCGGCGACCTGGTGGTCCTCTGCACCGGCGCCTGGCTCGGCGGCCTGGTCCGCGAACTCGCCCCCGCCCTGCCGGTCCGCCGGGTCCGGCTCCAGATGATGCAGACCGACCCGCTCGGCGAGACCCTGACCACCTCGGTCGCCGACGGCGACAGCTTCCGCTACTACCCCGCCTTCGCCGGCACCGCCCTGGACCGGCTGCGCGAGACCCAGCCGCAGCCGCCGGTCGCCGCCGAGCACAGGATGCAGTTGCTGATGGTCCAGCGCCGCGACGGCGGCCTGACCATCGGCGACACCCACGAGTACGACCAGCCGTTCGGCTTCGACGTCGTCGAGGACCCGTACGACCACCTGGTGGGCGTCGTCGAGGACCTGCTCGGCCGCCCGATGCCGCGGATCCGCCGCCGCTGGGCCGGGGTGTACGCGCAGTGCGTCGACTCCACCCGGGTCGTCCACCGCGAGCGCGTGCGCGACGGCGTCTGGCTGGTCACCGGCCCGGGCGGCCGCGGCATGACCTGCTCGCCGGCCATCGCCGAGACCACCGCCGAACTCGCCAACCTGTAAGGGACGTTGCTGTGACCATCGACATCCGCCTGGTCGTGCTCGACATGGCCGGCACCACCGTGGCCGACGACGGCCTGGTCGAACAGGCCTTCACCGCGGCCGCCGCGGCGCTCGGCGTCGACACCGCCGGCCCGGAGTTCGACCCGATGCTGGCCCACGTCCGGGCCACCATGGGCGAGTCCAAGATCTCCGTCTTCCGGCACCTGTTCGGCGCGGAGGAGAAGGCCCAGCGGGCCAACGCCGCCTTCGAGGCCGCCTACCACGACCTGGTCGACGCCGGCCACTGCGCCGCCCTGCCCGGCGCCGCCGAGGCCATCGCCGAACTGCGCGGCCAGGGCCGCAAGGTGGTCCTCACCACCGGTTTCTCCCGGGCCACCCAGGACCGCATCCTGGACGCCCTCGGCTGGCAGTCCGTCGCCGACCTGACCCTCTGCCCCGCCGAGGCCGGCCGCGGCCGCCCGTACCCGGACCTCGCGCTCACCGCCCTGCTGCGCACCGGCACCGAGTCCGTCCGCCAGATCGCCGTGGCCGGCGACACCGGCTACGACATGCTGACCGGCACCCGGGCCGGCGCCTCCGTCGTCGCCGGCGTCCTCACCGGCGCCCACGACGAGGCCCGCCTCCGCGCCGACGGCGCCACCCACGTCCTCGGCTCGATCGCCGAACTGCCCGCCCTGCTGGGCTGACGCCCCCTCGCCGCCCCGCGCCTCGCGCCCGGGGCGGCAGGCGTCGCTCAGAGGAACAGGGCGAGTGCGGTGAAGACGAGGCCGACCGTGAGGAGAACGAGGCCCTGGGGCCGGCTCCGGTCCTCGTCGCGGACGAGTGCGCCGAAGGCGGCCAATCCGACGAGGGGGTAGGGGATCGCGACCATCAGGGCCAGGCCGAGACGGCTTTGGACGAGCAGGAAGCACAGCAGCCAGGGAACCGAGACCGCCGTCGCCGCCGTGGCGAGCGGCAGTCCGTCGAGCCGGCGAATCCGCTCGCGCCAGGGGCCGGCCGGGCGTGGCGTCCGACGCGGCTTGCCGCTGTCGTGGGCGAACCAGAACACGAACAGGGCGATGCCCGCGTTGATGCCGATCGCACTCCACAGGGAGGCCGGGGAATCGGCCTCCCCGGGCAGCTTGGGAGCGACCCGCCCGGCCGGGTCCATCCGGACGGTGACGTGGTCGCCGGGGCTGAAGCGCCGTCTGTCCGGCGCCAAGGGCCCGCCGGGGACCTCCGCGCCCTCCGCGGAGAGGACGTATGTCCGCTTCGTGCCGCGGACCGACTTGTCGAGGTGCTCGGCGACGACCACCGCCTGCACGTCCCGCCCCGAACCCAGCACGTGGTTGTGCCAGGCGTCGGCGCCTGCGCCGGTGCCGATGAGGAGGGCGAAGAAGACGATGAGCAGCCCGCCCCAGCCGGTCGTGGAGTCGGGGCCGTTCCCCGGCGCTCCGAGCTTCGCGAGACCGACGCCCGCCGCGACCATGTACAGCACGCCCAAGCCGAAGGCCGGGAAGGTGCCGACGTACGCGAACGCGAGGACGATGCCGATGAACAGGAAGGTCAGGACGGCGGTCAGGACGGCGGCACGGCCCAGTCGGCGGGGGTTGCTTCCTGCCTCCGGGACGGACTGGTCGAGTGTCACCCGAAGGCCCTCCGGATGTTGTCCTGCCGCTCGGGAGGCAGGGCGTTCCGTGATTCGTCGAGCGGCGGGTAGAAGGAGATCCCGCTGATCGCGGCGCCGACCAGCACCGACCAGCCCTCCCAGTAGTCCGGGTGCTGGGTGCTGAAGACGACGGCGAGCACGTGGGGGCTCCACGGGTGCGCGAACAGGGCCTCCAACTGGCGGACGTCGGCGACACCTGATCCCGGCAGGCCGTAGGTCGTCCCGGACACGGGCACGGCCAGGTCGCGGACGGTCACGGCGGCCCGGCCGAGCGGGAAGTCGAGGACATCGACGTCGGCGTCCGGCCAGGCGGCCGCGAGCTCCCGGGCGACGCGCTGGGGGTAGCCGCCCGGGGAGTCCTGCTCCTGCTCGCGCAGGAACAGGCTGAACACGCCCTGGACGATCCGGCCCTCCTCGGTCTCCACCAGGCAGTTGGAGACGTGGACCGCCCCCTCGCGCAGCTGCGCCTGGAGGGCGAGCTCGGCGGAGACGGCGATGCCGAGCTTCTGCTCCGGCGAGGCGTCGGTGAGCGTGTCGAGTCCGTCCACGATCCGGCTCATGCGGTCGCCCGGATCCTCGGACAGGTCGATCTCGGTGAACCCCTCGGGCAGGGAGAGCCAGATCGACGGGGCGGTCGTGTCAGTCATGGCCGACTCCCCACACGCCGGTGACGACCGCACTGCCGCCGCCCAGGAGCGCCGGCAGGATCCGACCCTTTCCGCTGCCGCCGATGGCGCCGCCGGCGCCGTTGAGCGCGGTGCCGCCGCCCGTGGTGTAGTTGATCGCGGCGCTCAGCCCCGGGCTCGGATTGTCGGTGAAGAGGCCAGCGGCGGTGGGGGCCGTCAGCGCGACACCGCTGGCCGCCTGCACGCCGTCGGAGACGTTCATCGCGGCGGCCTTGGAGAGCCCGAGCTTCATGGCGGGCTTCTCGATCGCGTTGGTGAAGATCGGGTTGGCCGGATCGATCGCCCTGGCGGCGGTGCGGATCTCCTTGGCGCTGGCGCTCACGGCTTTGACCCCGCCTTCTGCGGCGCGGGCACCCCGGAACGCGGTGATCCCGCCCTTGACGAGGGCTCCGCCGGGGAGGGCTCCGAGGAGGTCGCCGGCCAGCGTGAGGTCGTTGCCGAGGTTCGCCATGCTGGTGGGCATCAGCCCCTTGATGCCGTACTGCTTCGCGTGCAGGCCCGCCGCGCCGACGCTCAACAGGATGGCGGGCAGTGCGAACGCCGGGCAGAAGATGGCTGCCACGCCGCAGATGCCCGAGGCCACCGTCAGCAGGTCGGCGCCGTGCTTGCTGAACCAATCGCCGATCTTGCTGAGCATGCCCGGCTCCGGCGGGGCCTTGCTGTCGGCGGCCTTGCGGACGGCCTCGGAGGTCTTCTGGGCGTCGGACTTGTGGGTGCCGGCGAGTTCGTGGGCCTGCTTCTGGAGGCCGGCCAGCTCGTTCGAGGCGCTGGTGAGCAGGTTGGCGGCCGAGTCCAGGTGGCTCTTCGCCTTGGTGTAGCGCTGTTCGGCGGCGGCGAGGGCGGCGTCGTCGGAGAAGTAGCGGCCGGCCAGTTGGAGGTCGGGGGCGGCGGCCGCGGCGCTGTGGGCCTTCTCCGCCTCGTCCTTCTTCTTCTTGGCGGCGACCGCGGAGGCGGCCAACTCGGCGGCCTTGGGCTGGTGTTCGGTCAGCGCCTTGTACCAGACGTCGAGCGCCGTGTAGGCGGCGGTGATCGAGTCGGAGGCGTCCTGGAGGTAGCCGGGCAGCTTGCCGAACTGCTTGGCGAACTGCTTGGCCGCCTCGCCCGTCCACTGGCCCTCGTTGTTGGAGATCTGGGCGAGCGTGGTGTGCACGCCGCTCAGGTGCTGGCCCACCCGGCGCAGGCTGTTGCTGAGCGCGGTGACGGCGGCGGAGTCGCCGGGGGTGGGGTTGAAGCCGAGGCCGGACCAGTCCGGCGCGGGGGCGGTCACGACTGCCCCGCCGGGGCGAGGACCTTGACGATGCTCTGCTCGGTGCCGTCGTAGTTCTTCCGCACCTGCTCCAGGCCCTCGTCCAGGGCCTTCACGCACTCGCGGACCTTCTTCAGGCCGAACTGCCACTTGTCCTTGAAGTGGCCGCAGGACTCGTCCAGGAAGTCGAAGCCGGTGCCGGTGTGGCCGGCCGCCTCGAAGGCCTTGAGGCCCTGTTCGAGCTCGTCGCCGCAGCCTTTGAGGTCCTGGGCCAACTTGGCGAGGAATTCGACACTGACTTTGAAGTCGGACACTTTCGCCCCCCGATGCGTCTTTTGTCGGACCGGGCGAGCATAGCCCCAAGCGGTACCCCGATGATCGCCGGTGCGGGGGTCGGGGGGAGGATGTTTGCGGGACCTTTACGGGCCGTCGACGCGTTCTTGACGCCGGCGGCCCGGTCTTGAGGCGTACACGGACGATGCGGTGCCGGCGGCGCCGGCGGTGTCAGCGGCGCCAGAAGCCGCGCCTTCGCCG
This sequence comes from Kitasatospora sp. NPDC004799, assembly GCF_040609095.1. Classification (NCBI taxonomy): domain Bacteria; kingdom Bacillati; phylum Actinomycetota; class Actinomycetes; order Kitasatosporales; family Streptomycetaceae; genus Kitasatospora; species Kitasatospora sp. NPDC004799. The sequence goes on along the minus strand of NZ_JBEXJK010000094.1, from coordinate 14,861 downwards.
GGTGACGAGCTGCACCACGGCCGTGACGAACAGTTCGGCGACCGGGGAGGGCCCCGGGCCGTGGTTGAGGTGGTTCTCGGCGGTCCATTCGCCGAGGACGGTGCCGGGGCTGCCGTCGAGGGGGCTGACGGCGTGCTCCAGGGTCACGTAGCGGACGGCCCTGGCGCCCTTGGGCTGGACGGCGGCGACGAAGTGGGCCTCGGTGGCGCCGACCGGGGTGGGCAGGGTGACCAGCAGCATGTGGTGGCCGTCGACCGACAGGTGGCGGCAGTCGAGGCCGTGGCCGGGCAGCCGGTCCTCGGGCGGCAGGGTGCCGCCGAGGTCGTCCCAGATCTGGGTGACGACGGGCAGCAGGCTGCCGCCGTCCGGGGTCGGGGTGGCCACGCGCGGGCCGAACTCCAGCACCTGGCGGGCGAGCTCGCGGTGGACGAAGCGGTAGTGATGGGGCCGGGGGTCCGTCATGGTGGACACCGTAGCGAAGCATCCGGGGCGGGTGGTCGGCGACTCCGACATCCCGCCCCGGCAAGGGAGTTGACGACTACGGCCAGAATTGACGAACCGTCAGGAATGGCCGCCCTTGAGGTTGAGCACGACCACCCCGACGATCACCAGCGCGATGCCCAGCCACTGCAGCCGCCCGAGCGGCTCGCCGAAGGCGACCGCGCCGATCCCGGCGACCGCCGCGGTGCCGGCCCCGGACCAGACCGCGTAGGCGACCGACACGGGTATGTGCTTGAGCGCGCGGCCGAGCAGCAGGAAGGACAGCGCGTAGCCGACGCCGACGCCGAGGCTCGGCCAGAGCCGGGTGAACCCCTCGGTGAGCTTGAGGCAGCTGGTGGCGCAGACCTCGCTGACGATGGCGAGCGCGAGCAGGAGATAGGGCATGTCAGGGTCGAACCGCGCCGGCGCCGGTGAGCTTCCCGAGCAGGGCGAGGTCGGCCTGTTCCAGGCTGGCGAGCAGGGTGATCCGCTCGCCCCGCGGCATCGGCACCGCGGTGGACGGCACGGCGAGCACCGCGCAGCCGGCCGCGGTGGCGGAGGCGACGCCGGTCGGGGTGTCCTCGACGGCGAGGCAGACGGCCGGGTCCAGGCCCAGCCGCTCGGCGGCGGCGAGGTACGGGTCGGGCGCGGGCTTGGTGTGCTCGGTGTCCTCGGCGGCCAGGGTGACGGCGAACCAGTCCCGGCCGATGGCGGACAGCACCAGGTCCACCACCTGGCGCGGCGAGGCGGAGACCAGCGCGGTGGGCACCCGGGCGTCGCGCAGCGCGGCCAGCAGGGCGAGCGCGCCGGGGCGCGGCACCGTCTCGGCGGCGACCTTGGCGGCGAAGGACTCGGACAGCCGCTCGGCGAGTTCGGCCTCGCCGAGGGCGGTGCCGCTGACCCGGTGCAGGTGGGCGGCGGTGTGCTCGACGGCCTGGCCGAGCACCTCGGGGGCGTCCTGCTCGGTGAGCGGGTGGCGCAGCTCCTCGGCGAGCTCGGCGGCGGTCTGCCACCACAGCTGCTCGGTGTCGACCAGGGTGCCGTCCATGTCGAACAGGACGGCGGCGGGCAGCGGGACGGATGCGGACGGGGCGGTGTCAGGCATGGCGGTACCTTCGGTGGTCCTTCGGCGGTTCTTCGGTGCTTCTCGGTGCTCTCGGTGGAGCGGGGACGTACGAGGCTCTCAGGCGGCGGTGCGGCGGTCCACCAGGACCGGACGCTCCGGCAGGGCGAGCGCGGCCCGCGCGCCGGCCGGCAGCGCGGCGGCGGCCTCGGTGGGCAGGTCGGCCTTGACCTCGGTGCCGTCGTCCAGGCGGACGGTGAGCCGGGTGACGGCCCCCAGGAAGGCGGCGGTGACCACCAGCGCGGGGCCGTCCTCGGCCGGGGTCAGGACGACGTTCTCCGGGCGGACCAGCACCTGGAGCTCGCCGTCGGCCGGGATCGCGCCGTCCACCGCGTGCCGGCGGCCGAGCACCTCGACGCCGTCCGAGGTGCGGGTGCACGGGATGCGGCTCATGGTGCCGACGAACTCGGCGACGAAGGCGGTGGCCGGCCGGCCGTACAGCTCGGACGGGGCGGCGCACTGCTCCAGCCGCCCGGCACGCAGCACCGCGACCCGGTCGGCCATCGACAGCGCCTCCTCCTGGTCGTGGGTGACGAACAGGGTGGTGATGCCCAGCTCCTGCTGGAGGCGGCGGATCTCCTCGCGCAGCTGGAGGCGGACCTTGGCGTCCAGCGCGGACAGCGGCTCGTCCAGCAGCAGGACGCGCGGCTGGAGGGCGAGCGCGCGGGCGAGCGCGATGCGCTGCTGCTGGCCGCCGGACATCTGGTGCGGGTAGTGCTCGGCGCGGTGCGGCAGGCCGACCAGCTCCAGCAGCTCCTGGGCCCGCTTGCGGCGCTCGGCCTTGCCGGTGCCGCGCATCCGCAGCCCGAAGGCGACGTTGTCCAGCGCGGTCAGATGCGGGAAGAGGCTGTAGGACTGGAACACCATGCCCGCGTCGCGCTTGTGCGCGGGGATCGCGGTGATGTCCCGGCCGTCGACCAGCACCTCGCCGGAGTCGTGCTGCTCGAAGCCGGCCAGGATGCGCAGCGCGGTGGTCTTGCCGCAGCCGGACGGGCCGAGCAGGGCGAGCAGCTCGCCGGGGTGGACGGTCAGGTCCAGGCCGTCGAGGGCGGTGGTGGTGCCGAACGCGCGGCGCAGGGAGCGGAATTCGACGGTGGCGCCGCCGGTGGAGAGCGGGGTGCCGGTGGTGGTGGCGGTGGCCGTGGTCATGACGGGGGACTCCGGGGGGTTTCAGGAGGTGGCGGTCTTGGCGCGGCGCTCGCGCCCGGCGGTGGCCAGCAGGAGCAGCAGCAGCCAGGTGAGCAGCAGGCTCAGGATGGAGACCGCGACCGACATGTGGGCCTGGCTGTTGCCGACCGAGTAGATCCAGACCGGGAAGGGCTGGTAGCCGAGGATCGAGGCGGAGGTGAACTCGCCGAGCACCAGGGCCAGGGTGAGGAAGGAGGCGTTCAGCAGGGCCCCGCGCAGGTTGGGCAGGACGACGGTGAACACCGCGCGCGGCCAGCTCGCGCCGCAGTTGCGGGCGGCCTCGACCAGGGTGCGCACGTCCATCGAGCGCAGGCCGGCGTCCAGGGCGCGGTAGGCGAGCGGCAGGGCCATCAGCACGTAGGCGATGACCAGCACCAGCGGGAAGTCCGGGTCCTGGACGAACACGAAGGTCTGGAAGAACGGGGTGTCCATCAGGTGGTCCGGGCCCCAGCGGAGCACGCCGATGAGGCCGGCCGTCAGGGCGACCGGCGGGACGACCAGCGGCAGGGTGCAGAGCACGTCGATGACCGGGCGCAGCTTCGGCGAGCCGAGCCGGACGGCGATCAGCGCCGGGACGAGCAGGAGCAGCAGCACCACGACGGTGACCACGGCGAGGCCGAGGGTCAGCCAGAGGCTGTCCAGGAAGCCGGGGGCGGAGAGCAGTCCGGTGTAGGCCTCGAAGGAGAGGCCCTTGGGGTCGTCGATCGAGAACCAGAAGGAGGCCGCGAGCGGGACGACGAAGTAGACGCCGGCGAGCAGCAGCACGGCGCCGCGCCACCAGCGCACGGTGCGACGGCCGGGGCGGGCGGGGGTGGTCAGCTGAGCCATCGGGCGCTCCGGCGCTGGAGGGGGAGGTACACGGCCATCACCAGGACGGCCACCACGATCATGTTGAGGCTGAGGGCGAGGGCGAGGTTGCCCTGGCCGACCAGCACGTTGCCGGAGAGCGCGTCCGCGATCGAGCGGCTGACCAGCGGGACGGTCGCGCCGACCATGGCGGCGGCGGTCGCGTACGCGGCGAAGGCGCTGCCGAAGAGCAGCACGAAGCCGCCGAGCAGGGAGGGCAGCAGGATCGGCAGCGCGACGTGCAGCCAGTACTGGAGGGTGGTGGCGCGGTTGTTCTGGGCCGCCTCGCGCCACTGGGTCCGCAGCCCGTCCAGGGCCGGGGTGATGGTGAGCACCATCAGCGGGACGAGGAAGTACAGGTACACGATCACCAGGCCGGTGAACGAGTACAGCGACCAGCCGTGGTCGGTGAGGTGCAGCAGCTTGGTGATCTCGCCGGCGTTGCCGAGGGTGGCGACGAACGCGAAGGCGAGCGGCAGGCCGCCGAAGTTGGCGAGCACGCCGGAGGCGGTGAGCACCGCCTGGCGGAGCCAGCCGTGCCGGGAGGTGACGACGGCCTGGGCGAGCGGCAGGCCGAGCACGGTGGCGAGCAGCGCGGTCAGCGCGGAGAGCTTGAGGCTGCTCAGCATGGCCGTCCGGTAGGCGCCCTGGACGGAGGCCGTCAGGTTGTCGAGGGTGAACTGCCCGGCGCCGGTCTCCGCGTCGCCGGAGGTGGTGAAGGCGCCGATCACGATGGCGACGGTGGGCAGCCCGAAGCCGATCAGGAAGAACAGCAGCAGCGGTACGGCGGCCAGCCAGGACGCGCCGCCGAGGCGGGCGAGCGGGCGGCGCCGCGGGGCGGGCGCGGTGGTGGTGGGGGAGGTCGTGGCGGTGGCGGCCGCCCCCGCGCCGCCACCGGTGGCGGTGGCGGCGGGGGTGGTCGGCACCGGGGTGGGAGCCGTGGTCATGAGTGCTTCTCAGCCCGTTCGAGTAGTGCTGACGGTCCGTCAGCCCGCGATCGCCTTGGTCCAGTTCTCGGTGACGACCTTCTTGGCCGCGTTGATCTGGTCCACGGTCGGGAAGGTGGTGAACGGCTTCTCGACGGGCGGGAGCTTGGCGGCGGCCGCGGCGTCCAGGCTGCCGTCCTTCTTCAGCGCCTCGAAGGTGGACGGGGTGGCGTAGCCGCCGAGGAAGAGGTTCTGGCCCTCGGTGCTGAACAGGTACTCCTGCCACAGGCGGGCGGCCGCCGGGTGCGGGGCCCACTTGTTGACGCCCTGGTTGTAGAACTGGGCGTAGGAGCCGTCGGACGGGATGGAGACCTTCCAGTCGACGCCCTTCTCCTTGAACTCGTCGGTGTAGCCGGCGTTCAGGTAGGACCAGTCGATCGAGATCGGGGTCTCGCCCTTCTCGATGGTGGCCGGGGTCGACTCGACCGGGTTGAAGTTGCCGGACTGCTTCAGCTTGCCGAAGAAGTCGATGCCGGGCTGGACGTTGTCCAGCGAGCCGCCGTTGGCGAGCGCGGCCGCGTAGACGCCGCCGAAGGCGGAGCCGGACTTGGTCGGGTTGCCGTTGAGGGCGACCTGGCCCTTGTACTCCGGCTTGAGCAGGTCGGCGAAGGTCTTCGGGCAGTTGGCGATCTTCTTGGCGTCGCAGCCGATGGAGATGTAGCCGCCGTAGTCGTTGACGGCGGCGCCGTTCGCGTCCTTCATGGTGTCCGGCACCTTGTCGAAGGTGGCCACCTTGTAGGGGGCGAGGATGCCGTCCTTGACCGCCTGGAGGGCGAAGGCGCTGCCCAGGTCGACCACGTCGGGGGCGCGGTCCTGGCCCTTGCGGGAGTTGATCGCGTTGATCTCGTCCTGGCTGGAGCCGTCCGGGTTCTCCTCCTCGACCTCGAGGCCGTACTTCGCCTTGAAGCCGTCGATGATCTTGCCGTAGTTCGCCCAGTCCCGGGGCAGCGTGATGACGTGCAGCTTGCCCTCCTTCTTGGCGGCGGCGACCAGGCCGTCCATGCCGCCGAAGTCGGCGGCGGAGGTGGCCGTCTTGGCGTCCTTGGCGCCGGACTTGGCGGCGTCGCCGGACGTGGCGCTCGAACCCGCGGAGCCGCAGGCGGTGAGGGAGAGCGCGGCGGCGGTCAGGACGGCCGCGAAGGCTGCGGCGCGGGCGCGGTGCACGGTCACGGGGAAGTCTCCTGTTGAGGGGGCGTACGGCGAGGGGCGTTCGCGGGGGGTTCCGCGGGCTTGCGTCTCGCGAAGGGCGGCGGACCGGCCGGGGTGAGCGATCGATCGACGCCGTCCGAGTTGACTAGCCAACTTCGCTGACAGCAGTAAGTACGCCGGAGGCCGGTGACGGGAAGGTGAACGGACGGCCCAGAACCGGGGTCGGGTGCGGGAACGGTGGAATCCGGCCATCGGAGCGTGATCCTTTCGGTGGGATGCTTCGAGGGCGCAGCGGGATAAGGTCGGGCTGTCCGCGCCGGTACGGCTGCGCAGGACACCGCCCCAGGAGGGACATTGACTGACGTGGCAACTGGGCCCCAGCACCCCGAGGAGGGGAGTCGGGCCGCCGCGGACGGCCCGGCCGAGCGCCCCGGCGCGCTGTACCGGAGGGTGGCCGCCGACCTGCGCGAGGCGATCACCGCCGGCGCGTTCGGCGAGGCCGGCCGGCTGCCCGCCGAGGGCGCGCTGGCCGAGCAGTACGGCGTCTCCCGCGGCACCGTCCGCCAGGCGCTCGCCGTGCTGCGCTCCGACGGACTGGTCACCTCCCGCCGCGGCACCCGCCGGGTGGTGCTCGGCGGCGCCCGGGTGCAGAGCTTCTCCGAACTGCTCAGCTTCACGCACTGGGCGTACTCGATGGGCGAGGAGCCCGGCGGCATCCTGGACTCGCTGGTGCGCCGCCCGGCCGACGCCGCCGAGCGCGAGCAGCTGCGCCTGGAAGCGGGCGCGGAGGTGTACGTCATCGTCCGGCTGCGGACGCTGTCCGGCACGCCGGTGATGGTCGAGCGCACCGTCTACCCGCCGCGGGTCGGCGAGATCGTCGCCGAGCTGCCGCCGGACGTGGTCTCGCACACCGAGGTGCTGCGCGAGCACGGCATCCTGTTCACCGACGCCGACCACACGATCGACATCGTCCCGGCCAACGCCGAGGACGCCCGGCTGCTCGGCTGCCGCCGGGGCGGTCCGCTGCTGCGCGAGCGGCGCCGCACGACCGACCCGACGGGCACGCCGGTGGAGTGGTCCCAGGACCGCTACCTGCCCGGGACGGTGGCGTTCAGCGTGCACAACTCCCTGGCCACCTCGGCACTTTCGCGGCACGCGCGGGAGATGGACTGAGCCCTCCGCCCCTGCCCGGGGGCCTCACCGCATGAGCGCGGCGAGCAGCGGGCGGTAGTGCGCGAAGCCCGGCGTGGGGGCGCCGGCCACCTTGGCCCGCTCGTCCCAGCGCCGCACCGCCACCGCGTCGCGGGCGCCCGGGAGTTCGGCGAAGGCGGCGGCCCGGCGCTCGTCCATCGGGCCGCCCTGCACGCCCAGCGTGTACTCGGAGGCCGCGGAGAGCCGCTCCCGGTACCCGGGCTCGACCGCGCACAGGTAGCGCTTGGCGGCCACGTGCAGCCGGACCGGCTCGGTGACCTCCGGCCCGAACCACCGGGCCAGCCAGTCGGCCCCCGAGTCGCTGTGCCGGTTGTCCTGACCCTCCATCAGTTCACGGCCGTGGGCGGACTCCTGGCCGTTCCCGTCGAGGAAGTGCCCGACGTCGTGCAGCAGCGCGGCGGCCACCAGGTGGTCCGGCGCCCCGGCGGCCTCGGCGGCAGCGGCGGCCTGGAGCATGTGCTCGGCCATGGTGACCTCCTCGCCCAGGTACTCCCCGGCGCCCGCGCCGGCGAACAGGGCGGCGATCGCGTCCAGGGCGGCGGCGCGCCGGTGCAGCACGGCGAGGGTGCTGTGCAGGGCGTCGAGGTCCGCGTAGCAGCCCTGGAGGTGGCGGCGGCCGTCCGGCTGGAACGCCGTCCGGGCGTGCAGCAGGCGGGTGTTGTCGAAGACCAGGCAGTCGCCGGGGCCGAGGCGGAAGGTGAGCCGGAGCTCGGGGCGCAGGGTGATCGCGGCGAAGCGGCGGTAGGCGGCGTAGAAGGCGGTCAGGTCGTGCGGGTCGTCCGCCCGGACGGTGCCGATCGAGCGGTTGTTGAACCTGACCTCGCGGATCCGGCCCCGCGGGTCCAGGTCGATCAGCGGGCGGTCGGCGCGCAGCTCGGTGCGGCGGTCGCGGAAGACGAACGGGACGGGCGTGCGGGTGAGGACCTCGAACGCCTCCGGCGCCTCCGCCCGGAGGAGCGCCGCGGCCTTGAACCCGTCCACCAGCCCGGAGTCGCCGCCGGTCGCCGAGTTCTCCAGGCAGTGCAGCAGCTGGAGGGTCGGCACCGGGTCCCGGTACGGGTTGTCGGTGTGCGGGGCGATGGCGGCGCTGGTGAAGGCGAGGTTGTTCGGGTCCGGCTCGATCCGGACGTCGAACAGCTCCCCGTAGTTGGTGACCCGGACGTACCCGAAGCTCTCCGCCACCGCCAGCACCTGCCGGTCCACGGCGGGCACCCCGCGCAGCACGGCGAAGCCGGTGGTCCGTACGGCGTCCAGCACCGCGGCGCGCTCGGTCGGGTCGGCCAGGTAGGCGTCCCACGGTGCCTCGGGGAGGCCGGGCGAGAGGTCCGCCGCCGTCCAGAGCCGCTTGCCCCGCTCGGTGCGCCCGTCGTCCTCGTCCGCCCGGTCGAGCCACTCCAGCGGGTAGCGGGAGCGGTGCCCGTCCGACCAGAGCACCTCCAGGTGTCCGTCGGCCTCGGTGCTCCCGGCGACCGCCAGGCCGTCCGGCAGGTCGTCGATCTGGAACAGCTTCTGCCCGTTGCGCGGGTCCCGGCACTCGGCGCACGGGCAGTTGTCGCGCAGCCAGTACGGCGGCAGCTCGGTCATCGGTCTCCTCCTCGGCGGCACTACGGCTGTCGTGCGGGTCAAGTTGTATAGCCAACTTTCCTTGGTGGGGAGCCTGCCTGCCTCCGGTGAGTTCCGCGTGCCGGGCGGGTGAACGCTGCGGGAACTGTGCCGGCGGACGGCTCCGGCCGAGCGGCTCCGGCGGGCTTCCGGTCGGTGGCTCCGGGTGGGGCCCGCGGCGGGCTGTTCGGGTGAGGGGAGCGGGGCGCGGGGCGTTTCGGGACGGGCCGGGGGTGGGGCTGCGGCACTGTCGGAGGAATTCCTCCTGCTTCGAGAGGCGATCGGCCATGGCCCATTCCTCCTCCAATCCACCCGGCTCGGGGCACACCGCGCTGCGGCGCGAGGTCGGCGTCATCGGACTGCTCTGGGCCTCGGTCGGGGCGATCATCGGCTCCGGCTGGCTGTTCGGGGCGCAGAAGGCGGCGGTCGCGGCCGGCCCGGCGGCGCTGCTGTCCTGGGGCATCGGCGCGCTGGCGATCGTCCTGCTGGCGCTGGTGCACGCCGAACTCGGCGGGCTGTTCCCGGTGGCGGGCGGTACCGCGCGCTACCCGCACTACGCCTTCGGCGGGTTCGCCGGGATGTCCTTCGGCTGGTTCACCTGGCTGCAGGCCGCGACCATCGCGCCGATCGAGGTGCAGGCGATGATCAACTACGCCCGGCACTGGACCTGGGCGCGCGGCCTGCTGCACGACGACCTGACCCTCACCGGCACCGGCTTCGTGGTCGCCGCCGTGCTGCTCGGGCTGTTCGTCGCGGTCAACTTCCTCGGCGTGCGGCTGCTCGCGCACACCAACAGCGTGGCCACCGTGTGGAAGGTCGCCGTCCCGGTGCTGACCATCTTCGCGCTCGGCGTCACCGAGTTCCACGGCTCCAACTTCGACGTGCACGGCTTCGCGCCGGACGGTGCCAAGGGCGTGCTCACCGCGATCAGCAGCAGCGGGGTGATCTTCGCGCTGCTCGGCTTCGAGCAGGCCATCCAGTGGGCGGGGGAGAGCCGCAACCCGCGCCGGGACATCCCGCGCGCGGTGCTCGGCTCGGTGGTGATCGGCACGATCGTCTACGTGATGCTCCAGGTGGTGTTCATCGGCGCGCTGCCGCCGGAGACCTTCGCCCAGGGCTGGGGCTCGCTGGACTACCCCGGGATCAGCGGGCCGTTCGCCGGCCTGGCGACCCTGATCGGCCTGGGCTGGCTGGCCACCCTGCTGTTCATCGACGCGGTCATCTCCCCGGCCGGCACCGGGCTGGTCTACATCACCTCCAGCTCCCGGGTCACCTACGGGCTGAGCCGCAACGGCTACGCGCCGCAGACGCTGCAGTCCACCGACAAGCGCGCGGTGCCCTGGCTCGGCCTGCTCATCGCCTGGGCGGCCGGGGTGATCTGCTTCCTGCCGTTCCCGAGCTGGCAGCGGCTGGTCGGCTTCATCACCTCGGCGGTGGTGCTGATGTACGCGGGCGCCCCGCTGGCCTTCGGGGTGCTGCGCAAGCGGCTGCCGAGGATGGAGCGCTCGTACCACCTGCCCGGCGGCTCGGTGGTCTCGCCGCTGGCCTTCGTGGTGGCCAGCCTGGTCATCTACTGGTCCGGCTGGGACACCCTGTGGCGGCTCGGCCTGGCGATCGTGATCGGCTACCTGCTGCTCGGCGGGTACTCCTGGTACGCGCGCGCGAAGCGGATGCCGAACGCGCCCCGGATGGACTTCCGGGCCGGGCAGTGGCTGCCGGTCTACCTGCTCGGGATGGGCCTGATCTCCTGGCAGGGCACCTTCGGCGGCGGGCAGGGGAACCTGCCGCTCTGGTGGGACATCGCCGTCGTGGTGCTGTTCTCGCTGGTCGTCTACTACTGGGCGCTGGCGATCGCGCTGCCGGCCGAGGAGATCGAGCGGAACATCCGCGGCGTCGAGGTGGTGGACACCAACGGGCACTGAGGCCCGGTGCGGCCGCGGCCCCCGGAGGAGGGTCCTCCGGGGGCCGCTTCGTGTGCGGGGTCGGGCCCGCTTCGTGCGTGGGGTCAGGCTCCGACGGTCGCGCCCCAGGCGGCCTCGGCGGCGGCCAGCGCGGGCGCCGGGTCGGCCGAGGTGGCGGCGGCGAGGCCGGTGAGGCAGGCCTGGACGGTGTCCAGCGCGGCCGCCTGCCCGTAGTGGTTGACCCGCAGCATCGAGCCGGCCAGCGCGCCGCCGCCCGGCTGGACCGGCAGGGCCGGGTCGAGGCGGGCGGCGAGGGCGGTCGCGTCGACGCCGTCCGGGGTGCGCAGGGTGGTGGCCACCGGGGCCGCGTGGGCGTCCTCGACGACGTACGGCGCCAGGGTGCCGAGCGCGCGGACGCCGGCCCGGGTGGCGGCGGAGGCGGCGCGGTGGCGGGCGATCACCGCGGGCAGGCCGTCGGCGGCGATCCGGTCCAGGCAGGCGCCGAGCGCGAGCATCTCCAACTGGGCCGGGGCGTGCGGCAGTACGGCGCGGCCGGCGTCGGTCCAGCGCTCCTTCCAGTCGAGCAGCGAGAGGTAGGAGCGGCGCGGGGCGGCCGGGTTGGCGGCGATCCGCTCCCAGGCGCGCTCGGAGACGGACACGGCGGAGACTCCGGCCGGGCCGCCCATCGCCTTCTGGCCGCCGATGACGCACAGGTCGACGCCCCACTCGTCGGTGAGCAGCGGCTCGGCGGCGACGGAGGCGACCGCGTCGAGCATCAGCAGCGCGCCGTGCTCGCGGACCGCGGCGCCGATCCCGGCGACCGGGTTGGTGTTGCCGGTGGCGGCCTCGGCGTGCACCAGGGAGACGAAGTCGATCTCCGGGGCGGCCTCCAGCGCCTCGGCCACCTGCTCGGCGCTCACCGCGCTGTCGAAGGGCACGGCCAGGTCGACGACCTTCGCCCCGCAGGAGCGCAGCCAGTTGCCGAAGGTCTGCCCGTACGGGCCGGTGACGATGTTGAGCGCGGTCGAGCCGGGGTGGGCGGCGCCGCGGATGGCGGCCTCCAGCGGGAGGAGCGCCTCGCCCTGGGTGACGATCACGTCGGCCTCGGTGTGCAGCAGCGCGGCCACCTGGTCCTCGATCGCCGCGAACTCGGCGGCGCTGAGCGGGGGCAGGTCGAGGAAGGGACTCACGTCTTTATCGCCTTTCGCGGGGGTGCGCGGGGTGCGCGGAGGTGCGCGGGGGTCTTTCGCGGGGGTGGGGTGCCGGAAACGAGTCTGCCGCATCGTGACTGCTTACAGGCAACCCGCCCGTCGGTAGAGTGCGGCCATGAGCGATGGCGCGGTGCTGCACGTGCGGGGTCGGGTGCTGGTCGGCCCGGAGGACGTCCGGGACGAACTCTGGGTGGTGGACGGCCGGGTGAGCTTCACCCGCCCGCCGACCGCCGGGGACGTGCGGACGGTGACCGGCTGGGTGCTGCCCGGCCTGGTGGACGCGCACTGCCACGTCGGCCTGGACGCGCACGGCGCGGTGGACGCCGAGACCAGCGAGAAGCAGGCGCTCACCGACCGGGACGCCGGCACCCTGCTGATCCGCGACGCCGGCTCGGCCGCCGACACCCGGTGGATCGACGAGCGCGAGGACCTGCCCCGGATCATCCGGGCCGGGCGGCACATCGCCCGCACCCGGCGTTACATCCGCAACTACGCGCACGAGATCGAGCCCGGCGACCTGGCCGCCTACGTCCGGGCCGAGGCCCGGCGCGGCGACGGCTGGGTGAAGCTGGTCGGCGACTGGATCGACCGCGAGCGCGGCGACCTCGCCGCCTGCTGGCCCGGCGACGCGCTGGCCGAGGCGATCGCGGCGGCGCACGAGGAGGGCGCCCGGGTCACCGCGCACTGCTTCTCCGCCGAGTCGCTGCCGGACCTGCTGGCGGCCGGGATCGACTGCGTCGAGCACGCCACCGGGCTGACCGAGGAGCTGATCCCGGTCTTCGCCGAGCGCGGGGTGGCGATCGTGCCGACCCTGGTGAACATCGCCACCTTCCCGGACCTCGCGGCCGGTGGCGAGGCCAAGTTCCCGGCCTGGTCGGCGCACATGCGGCGGCTGCACGAGCGCCGCTACGACACCGTGGGCGCCGCGCACGACGCCGGCATCCCGGTGTTCGTCGGGACGGACGCGGGCGGCTCGCTGGCGCACGGGCTGGTCGCGGACGAGGTGGCGGAGCTGGTGAAGGCGGGGCTGAGCCCGGCCGAGGCGCTGTGGGCGGCGAGCTGGGGGGCGCGCGCGTGGCTCGGGCGGCCGGGGCTGGAGGAGGGCGCGCCGGCGGACTTCGTGGTGTACGCGCAGGACCCGCGGGCGGACGTCCGGGTGCTCGCGGACCCGCGGCTGGTGGTGCTGCGGGGGCGGCCGGTCGGATAGTCGCGCCGGGGGTGCCGGAGGGTTCGCGGCCGGCTCCCGAGCGGTTTCCCGATCGGTTCCCGGCCCGCTTCCCGACCCGCTTCCCGACCTGCGTCGATGCCCGCGTCCCGACCTGCGTCGATCACATGATCATCCGCAGAAAGCCCTGTCGGTGTAGGCCGATAGGGTGGCGACCATGGCACCGCGTCCACTGAACGAGATCGTCGAGCCCGGTTGGGCCACCGCCCTGGAACCCGTCGCCGGACGGGTCGCCGCGATGGGCGACTTCCTGCGCGCCGAACTGGCCGCAGGCCGTACCTACCTGCCCTCCGGCCCGAACGTGCTGCGGGCCTTCCAGCAGCCCTTCGCCGACGTGCGGGTGCTGATCGTCGGGCAGGACCCGTACCCGACCCCCGGCCACGCCGTCGGGCTCAGCTTCTCGGTGGCGCCCGAGGTGCGCCCGATCCCGGCGAGCCTGATCAACATCTACCGGGAGTACGGCACCGACCTGGGCCTGCCGCAGCCGTCCAACGGGGACCTCACCCCGTGGACGAACCAGGGCGTGCTGCTGCTCAACCGGGTGCTCACCGTCCAGCCGCGCAAGAGCGGCCAGCACCGGGGCAAGGGCTGGGAGGCGGTCACCGAGCAGGCGATCCGGGCGCTGGTGGCGCGCGGCGGCCCGCTGGTGGCGATCCTGTGGGGGAGCGACGCCCGCAACCTGCGCCCGCTGCTGGGCAACGTCCCGTCGGTGGAGTCGGTCCACCCCAGCCCGATGTCGGCCGACCGCGGCTTCTTCGGCTCTCGGCCGTTCAGCCGGGCCAACGAGCTGCTGGTGAGGCAGGGGGCGCAGCCGGTGGACTGGCGGCTCCCGTAGCAGAGGTGGGTCAGCGCAGAACGCCAATCTCACTCCAACGAGTGAAATGACTTTCTGTGTTACTCATGTGACTGATTGTTCGAGAAGACTGGCGGCTCATCGTTTCATCTGTGTGGGGGTATCGCCATGTCTTCTCGCCGAATCGTTTCCGCCGCCGCGGCCACCGCCGTGGTGGCGAGCTCGCTGCTCACCGCCGCTCCCGTCCGGGCCGCCGAGCCCGCCCCGGCCTCGCCCGGTAAGGCGTCGCCCGGCAAGGCGCGCGCCGTCACGGCCGAACTCGACCTGGACGTCAGCCTGTTGAACAAGGCGGTGGACGTCCCGGTGAACATCGCGCTGAACAAGGTGGAGTCGCCGGCCCAGCGCGACAGCTCGATCCTGACGGCCACGGTGGCCGGGGTCGACCAGACCGGTCCGGTCGAGCTGGTCAAGGCCGACATCGGCAAGTCGGTCACCCGTGTCGACGCCAAGGGCGCCGCCGCCTCCGTCAAGCTGGTCAACGCCGACGTGCACGCCCCCGGCCTGCCCGCCACCGCGCTGCTCGGCCTGGAGGCGATGAGCGCCGAGGCGACCTGTCCGGTCGACGGGCAGCCGACCGCCGACGTGGTCGCGCCGGTCAAGCTCAGCGTGCTCGGCAAGCCGGTCACCGTCGGGCTGTACGGGCCGACCAAGGTGGACGTGCCGCTGATCGGCAACGTCTCGGTGGAGTTCTCCAAGAAGACCGTCACCACGACCACCGCCGCCGCCTCGGCCCTGGAGGTGCAGGTGGAGGTGAACCCGCTCAACCTGAACGTCGCCAAGGTCACCGGGAAGATCACCGTGGCCTCGGTGAGCTGCGAGAAGCCCTCGGGGCCGCCGGCCACCCCGTCCGGCGCGGCCACCCAGACCACCCCGGGCGCAGCGCCCACCAGCGCGCCCGCCGCCCAGCCGGCCGCCGACACCACCGCCTCGCGCACCGCCGTCCCGCAGGGCGCGGTGGAGAAGGGAGAGAAGGGGGAGAAGCTGGCCGCCACCGGCGGCAGCAGCGCGTCGGTGAATTGGCCGCATTCGTGTGCTTTGATCCCCGGAACAGGCGAATCGCCCGGGAGCCCGCCACGGGGAGTGGC
>NZ_JBEXJK010000093.1:0-23680 GCF_040609095.1 Kitasatospora sp. NPDC004799 | reverse complement strand
GAAGGTCGGCCCGGGCTGCAACGGCGACTCCGAGATGGGCCCGCTGGTCACCGGCCAGCACCGCGACAAGGTCAGTCGGCGTGCTCCGCCCAGCCGCCGGTGCTGCGGTGCCGGCCCAGGCCGACCGACTCGAACTCGTCGACCCGGCCCTCCTCGGTGCGCGCGCCGATCCGCCGCAGGGCGCGGGAGATCGGCGTGCCCTCCGCCGGGGAGGGCTCGAACTCACCGATGGTGAGCGGGCCGAGGGCGACCTCGCCGTCCGACCAGACGGCGGCGCGCTGGGTGCCGCTGCCGCCGAAGTACTCCGCCTCGACGCAGGCGATCGGGCCGGCCTTCGACCAGGCGGCCAGCCGGAGTTCGAAGCCGTCCGCGTGCCGGCCGAACCCGGACCCGCTGCCGGGCTTGCGCGCGTCGGCCTCGCCCTGGAGCGCGGCGCGCACGGCGGAGGTGACCGGGATCAGTGCCAGCCCCTGCGCCAGGGGGACCACCCGGGCCGCCGGAACCTCCGCCGCCGCCACGGTCAGCAGCTCCCGGGTTCCTATCAGCGCCTGGAGTTCGTAGGACATGCCGGTCATGGTGTCCCACCGCACCGACAGTCGGCCCGGAGTTTATGATTCCGTGCCCGGTCGGAGACCGTAGAGCAGGGTGAAGACGGTCACGTCCAGCGCGTCCTCGGCCGAACTCGGCCCTTCCTCGTTCAGTTCGTCGAAGATTTCGGCCAGTTGGGAACGCAGCCGGTCCAGTCGCTCCGGGCTGAGCCGCAGCGTGAAGTCCGCGAACAGCCCGGACGGCGGGCCCGGCTCGCCCGGCACCCGGCCGAAGTCCAGCCGGCCTCCGGCGATCCTGGCGCGGAAGTCGACCCGCACCCGGTCCATCGCGGCCAGGACGGCGTCGTACGCCTCGGAGCGGGCCGGGGAGTCGGCGGTGAACATCCCCGGGGCCAGCCGGATCGCCCCCTGGGCGACCCGGTAGCGGCTCTCCACGATGCCGGAGACCAGCCGGGTGCCGGCCACCAGGACCAGCCCGGCCTTCTCCAGCTGCTTGACGTGCCGGTAGAGCTTGGTCTGCGGCTCGTCGAGCGCGGCGGCGAGCTCCTTGACCGTCAGCGGGCGGTCCTCGGAGGACTGCAGGGCGCCGAGGATGGCCAGGCGCAGCGGGTCGGCCAGGGCCTTGAGTACCGCGACGTCGGACACCTGGCGCTCCTTGACCCAGGTGACGGGCTGCTGCTCGCCGCTGTCGGCGGATTCCGGTGCGTGCTCGACCACGGGCCCACCCTTCCAGATCGGCCGTTCCGTCCGCAATCACGCCCCGGTGAGCGCTCACGACAGCGCCACCGATCACTCTTGCGCAAGCAATCACGCTTGAGTCATCATTCACGCCAGCGTGAATGATCGCAGCGATCGCGAACGATGGGGGCAGAACATGACGGACCGGCCGACGAGGACGACGAAGACGACGAGGACAGAGACCGCGCCCCGGCCGACCGCGCCCCCACCGATCGCGAACGCACCGGCCACGAACCCGCCGACCACGAACCCGCCGCTCGTCCCGCTGCGGCGCAACCTGCGGTTCCAGGCCCTCTGGGCCGGCCAGGCCTCCGCGACCCTCGGCATGGTGATCGGCGACACCGCCTTCCCCCTGCTGGTCCTCGCGCTCACCGACTCCTCCACCGCCGCCGGGGCCTTCGGCGCCGTGCAGATGGCCACCACCCTGCTGCTGGGCGTCCACGGCGGCGCGGTGGCCGACCGGGTGGACCGCCGCCGGGTGCTGATCGCCGCCGACGGCGCCCGGCTGCTCGCCCTCGCCAGCGTCCCGGCGGCCCTGTCGTTCGGCCCGCCGCACCTGGCCCACCTGCTGCTGGTCGCCGCCGTGATCGGGGCGACGGTCGCCTACGGCGGCCCGGTCCGGCTGCTCGCGCTGCGCTCGGTGGTCCCGCCGGAGCAGCTGTCCCAGGCGCTCGCCCAGGACGAGGCCCGGATGAGCGGGGCCGCGCTGGCCGGACCGCCGCTGGCCGGGTTCCTGTTCGGGCTCGGACGCGCGGTGCCCTTCCTCGGCGCCGCGCTGGCCTCGCTGCTCGCCCTGACCGCCGCCCTGGTGGTGCGCTTCCCCAGCCCGCACGCGTCCGGGGCCGCCGGTCCGAGCGGGTCCGGGGCCGCCGGCGTGAGCGACTCCGGGGCCGCCGGCGCGAGCGGGCCCGATGCTCCCGGTGCGGGCGACTCCGGGGCTCCCGGCGAGCGCACCGGGGCCGGCGCCCTGGCCGGCTTCCGCGTCCTCGCCGCCTCCCCGCTGCTGCGGGCCGCCCTGGCCGTCCTGCTGCTGATCAACCTGACCGGGGCGGCGCTGCTGCTGCCCGGCATGGTGCTGCTGCGCGAGCACGGCACCGGCAGCGCCGGGATCGGCCTGGCCCTGGCCGGCGAGGCGGTCGGAGCCATGGCCGGCGCCACCCTGGTCTCCCGGCTGCACCGGCTGGCCGGCCCCGGCGTGCTGCTGCTGGCCCTGGCCTGGAGCGCCGTACCCGTCCCGCTGGCGCCGCTGCTGCCCGGCGGGGCGCCGACCGTCTTCGCCGCGCTGTTCCTGTTCGGCCTGGGCATCCCGTCCATGCGGGTGATGCTCGACCTGCTGGTCTTCCGCCAGGTACCGGACGCGCTGCGCGGCCGGGTGATCGCGGCGACCATGACGCTGCTCACCGCCGGCATGCCCGCTGGGACCCTGGTCACCGGCCTGCTGCTGGACCGCTCCTCCCCCGCCACCGTGCTGGTCGCGATCAGCGCCCTGCTCGCCGCCGCCCTGCTGGTCGCGACGGCGAGCCGCACGCTGCGCCGCGCCGCCTGGCCCACGGCCGGGACGGGCAGGACGGCCGGGTCCGGTGAATCGGGCAGGACGGCCGCATCGGCCGGGACGGGCGCATCGGCCGGGACGGGCGCCCCGCAGGACTGACGCCGGGCCCGGCCGCCGGTCACCCGCGCGGCCGCCCGCCGCATGCGGCGGGCCCGGCACCCGGGTGAACTGGCCGGGTACGGCCCGCCCCCGGGTCCTCCCGGAGCGGCCGCGGCCCCGTCGCACCGGCTCCGTACGGCCCACCCGGCCCCACCCGGCCCCACGCGGCCCACGCGCCCTCGCCGATCCGCGTACCGCAGCCCCGGCCGCGTCGGCGCCGTACCGGAGGAGGAGGACCGGATGAGTTCCACGACCGCGCCCCCGCCCGGTCGCGGCGGCCCCGGCGGAACGGCCGCCGCCCGTCGACCGTCCTGGCTGACGCTCGCCCTGACGGCCACCGCCGCGCTGGCCGGCCTGCGCCTCGTCCCGACCGTTCCGACCGTCACGGCGGTCCCGGCTGCCACGACCCCGGGGCCATCAGCGGCGCACCGCCCCGTCCGCCGGCCCGCCCGACGCCCCGCCCAAGGGCGGCCGGCCCGCTGTCCGGATCGCACCGGGCCGCCCCCGAGGGCGTCGCCAACCCCGCCGGGAAGTGATGGAGTTGACGCGATGGAGTCCCAGCCGAGCCCGCCCGGCCCCCGAGGAGGAACCGCCGTGCCCCGCCCCTTCACCGTCGAGGACCACATCGCCAGGATGGCCCGCGCCACCGCCGAGGCGACCGCCGCCGGGCTGGCCGGCCTGGTCGTGACCCCGGGCCCCGACCTGGCCTACCTGTGCGGCTACTCGCCCACCGCGATCACCGAACGGCTGACCGCCCTCGTCCTCACCGCGGGACGCGAACCCGCCCTGGTGGTCCCCACGTTGGAGCGCTCGGATGCCGCGAAGGCGGTCGGCGCCCCGGCCGTCCGGCTGCTCGACTGGTCCGACGGCGCGGACCCGTTCGCCACCGCCGGCCCGCTGCTCGACCCGGCCGGACGGTACGGCGTCTCCGACAACACCTGGGCGCTGCACCTGCTCGGCTTCCAGGCCGCGCTGCCCGGCGTCTCCTTCACCTCGCTCACCGACAGCCTGCCGATGCTGCGTGCCGTCAAGGACGGCGAGGAACTGGACCGCCTGGCCGCGGCCGGCGGCGCGGCGGACGCCGCCTACCGGGGCATCCTGGAGGTCGACTTCGCCGGCCGCCGGGAGACCGACGTGGCCGCCGACCTCGGCGCGCTGCTCATCCAGTACGGGCACAGCCAGGTCGACTTCACCGTGGTCGGCTCCGGCCCGAACGGCGCCGACCCGCACCACGAGGCCGGTGACCGGGTCATCCGTACGGGTGACACCGTGGTGCTGGACTTCGGCGGTCTCAAGGACGGCTACGGCTCCGACACCACCCGGACGGTGCACGTCGGCCCGGACGTCCCGGCCGAGGTGCGGAAGGTGCACGAGCTGGTCCGGCTGGCCCAGCAGACCGCCTTCGAGGCGGTCCGGCCCGGGGTCGCGTGCCAGGAGATCGACCGGATCGCCCGCCGGGTGATCACCGAGGGCGGGTACGGCGAGTACTTCATCCACCGCACCGGCCACGGCATCGGCACCACCACGCACGAGCCTCCGTACCTGGTCGAGGGCGAGGAGCGGCCGCTGGTGCCGGGCATGTGCTTCTCGATCGAGCCCGGGATCTACCTGCCCGGCCGGTTCGGGGTGCGGATCGAGGACATCGTCACCGTCACCCCGGACGGCGGCCGCCGCTTCAACAACACCCCGCACGGACTGGGCATCGTGGCCTGACCGTGCCCGCACCCGACCGGGCGCCGAACCGGGCGTCCAACCGGGTACCGACCGAATCGGATGTTCTTACGATGCGGTCATATTTCACCCAGAGTCCTCCAAGTTTGGGTTGCTAGTTTCGGTGCGCATGACCAAGACCCTCCGCCCGGCCCCGCACGACGTGCGGGCCGGGCAGCCGCGCCCGGTGCCTCCGCCCCGCCCACGCGTGACGGGCTGGTCGAGACTCCGCTGGCTGGCCTGGCCGCTCTACCTGACGTGCCTCCTATGGTTCCTGCGCACCGAGGGCATCCCCGCGGCCAACGACGTGCTGTTCCTCTGGCTGATCGCCGCCCTGCTGACCGCCGCCGTGCACAGCGGACACGGCCCCCGCGGCTTCCTCCTGGTCCTGCGCGACTGGGTCCCGGTGATGGCCGTGGTGTGGACCTACTCGCTGCTGCGCGGCTACGGGGCGCACACCCCGTGGGCCCCGCACTGGCTGCCGCAGCTGCGCTTCGACGAGGTGCTCGGATTCGGCGAGACCTGGACCGTCCGGCTCCAGCACGGCCTCTACGACCCCGGCTCGCCGCACTGGTACGACTACGCCGCGGTGGCCGTCTACCTCTCGCACTTCTTCGTCGTCTTCCTGCTGCTCGCGGTGCTCTGGCGGCGCGCGCACCACCGCTTCCGGCAGCTGCTCGCCGCCTACCTGACGCTCACCTTCGCGGGCTTCGCCACCTACCTCCTCTACCCGGCCGACCCGCCGTGGCTGGTCTCCCAGGAGGGCAACCTGCCGCACCTGTCCCGGGTGGTCTGGGAGGTGATCTCGGTGAGCGGGCTGCCGCAGGCCGACTCGCTGCTGGAGAACGGCAGTCAGTTCGCCAACGACGTCGCCGCGATGCCCTCGCTGCACTCCGCCTACCCGGCGATGCTGCTGTTCTTCTTCTGGCCCACCGCACGGCGGTGGCTGCGGGCGGTGCTGGTCGCCTACCCGCTCGCGATGACCTTCACCCTGGTCTACGGCGCGGAGCACTTCATCATCGACGTCTTCGTCGGCTGGGCCTACGCGGCCGCGGTGGTGTTCGGGCTGCGCCGGCTGCGCGACCGCCGTGCGGCCGCCGCGACGTCGGCCCCGGCGGCCGCTCCCGCACCGACATCGGCCCGGGCGGCGGCAACGGCACCGGCCTCGACGTCAGCCCAGGCCCCGGCGGCGACGGCAACGTCCCCCGCAACGGCACCGGCCTCGGCCGGGGACACCCCGAAGGGCACGGCAGACTTGGCCGGGTGAATCCGAGCGCACCGATGAAGCCCACCGCCGAGCAGCTGCTGGCCGCCAAGGACACCACCATCCCGGACGTCTCCGCGCCCGGCCTGCGGGTGCTGTTCTGCGGGATCAACCCGGGCCTGTGGTCCGGCGCCACCGGGCACCACTTCGCCCGTCCGGGCAACCGCTTCTGGCCTGCCCTGCACCGCTCCGGCTTCACCGACCGCCAGTACCGCCCGGACGAGCAGCGGGAGTTGCTCGCGCTCGGCCTGGGCATCACCAACGTCGCCCCGCGCACCACCGCCAAGGCGGACGAACTGACCGCCGAGGAGCTGCGCGAGGGCGGCGCCGCGCTGCGCGCCCGGGTGCTGCGGCTGCGCCCGCGCGTCCTGGCCGTGCTCGGCATCGGCGCCTACCGGACGGCCTTCGGGCAGCGGAAGGCCGCGCTCGGGCGGCAGCCGGAGGGCATCGGCGACACCGAGGTGTGGGTGCTGCCGAACCCCAGCGGCCTCAACGCCCACTACACCCTGGACGGACTGGCCGAGGAGTTCCGCAGGCTGCGGGAGGCGGTCGAGGACCGCGCCGCCGAAGGCTGAACCGGCGCGGCCCCATCCGCCGGGGACCCATCCGCCGAGGACCGAGCAGCCGAGGGCTGAGCCGCCGAGGTCCGGACCGCCGACAGCCCGGCCGGCAACGGCAGTTCGCGCAGCTCGCGGATCAGCGCCCGGACGGCGGCCGTCCCGGCCAGCTCGGGCGTGGTCACGTACCCGACGAACCGGCTGGGCGGCCGCGGCCCGAGGTCGGTGACGGCGAGGCCGGCCGGCGCGCCGAGCAGGGCCGTCCGGGGCATGATCGCCATGCCGAGTCCCTGGGCGACCAGCGAGAGCGCCACCGTGTCGTCCTCCACGTCCACGGTCGCGGGCGGGATCCAGTCCTGCCGCCGCCACCAGTCCCGGGTGTACGAGCCGCAGTTCTCGTCCCAGTCGACCAGCGGCAGTTCGCGCGGCGCCGGGTGGTCCGGCGGGTGCGCGAGCGCGTACGTCTCCTCGTACAGCCGCACCGCGACCAGGCCCGGGACCGGCGGCGGGCCGCCCGCGTCGAGCGTCGCCAGCCCGAGGTCGGCGCGCCCGTCGGCGACCTCCCCGGCGGTGCCGCGGCCGATCTCCCGGACGATCCGGACCCGGGTGGCGAGCCCGGGATGGAGCTCGGCGAGCCGGGCCAGGACGGGCGGCAGCAACTGGGCGGCGGCGCTGCGGAAGGCGGCGATCCGCAGCGTGCCGGTCAGCGGCCCGTCCGCTCCCGCGCCGCGCACCTCGGGGCCCATCGCCTCCAGCAGCCGCAGGATCCGGCGGGCGTACGCCACCGCCCGCGCGCCGCCCTCGGTGGGGCGTGCGCCGTGGCGCCCGCGGTCGAAGAGCACCGTGCCGAGCTTCCGCTCGCAGGCACGCACGGCGTGCGAGACGGCGGACTGGGTGGTGCCCAGGCGCGCGGCGGCCGCCGTGAAGCTCCGCTCCTCCTCGACGGCGACCAGGATCCGCAGCTCCTGCGGGGCGAGATCGGTCATGCGCCCGAATCTAGCCGCTCCGAGCGCGATCCATCGATCCCGCTCATGGATGCCGCCGTTCCATCGACCGGCACCCCTGCCCGGTCGCCCCCGCGCTTCCTACGGTGATCACGTCCCGCCCGCCGCCGCGCACCTGGAGCAGCACCCGATGTCCCGTCCCACCGCCCGCGCCGTCCACCTGGTCTCCCGCCCCGACGGTGCGCCGACCGCCGAGAACTTCGCCTTCGTCGACGAGACCGTCCCCGCCCTCGCGGCGGGCGAGGCCCTGGTCGAGAACCTCTACCAGTCCGTCGACCCGTACATGCGCGAGGAGATGGAGGAGGGCGGCTGGGCGCTGCACGCCCCGCTGGAGGGCCGCACGCTCGGCCGGGTGGTGGAATCCCGGGCCGACGCCCTGCCGGTCGGGGCGCTGGTCCAGCACCGCCAGGCCTGGCGCACCCACTCGGTGGTCACCGCCGAGCGGGCCGCCCTGCTGCCCGACCTGGCCGGCGTCCCGCTCAGCGCCCACCTGTCGGTGCTCGGCGGCACCGGCCTGTCCGCCTGGGTCGCCCTGACCAGGATCGCCCGGCTCCAGCCCGGCGAGACGCTCTTCGTCTCGGCGGCCGCCGGCGGCGTCGGCACGGCCGCCGGGCAGCTCGCCCGCCTGCTCGGCGCCGGACGGATCGTCGGCAGCACCGGCTCCGCCGCCAAGGCCGCCCGCCTCACCGAGCGGCTCGGCTTCGACACCGCCTTCGACTACCACGACGGCCCGATCGCCGAGCGCCTGCGCGAGGCCGCCCCCGAGGGGCTGCACGTCTACCTGGACAACGTCGGCGGCGACCACCTGGAGGCCGCCATCGGCGCCCTGCGCGAGCACGGCCGGATCGCCTGGTGCGGCGCGGTCGCCCAGTACAACCGGCTCGGCAACCCGCCGGCCGCGCCGCGCAACCTGTACGACGTGGTCGGGAAGAGCCTGCGGCTGGAGGGCTTCCTGGTCCGCAACCACCTCGACGCCCGGCCGGAGCTGTACGACTTCCTGGTCCCCCACCTGCGCTCGGGCGCCGTCGTCCCGGACGAGACCGTGGTGGACGGCTTCGACCGGGTGGTGGAGGCCTTCCTCGGCGTGCTGCGCGGCGCCAACACCGGCAAGATGCTGGTCCGGATCGCCGACTGACGGTGCCGGGCCCGCCGGCCGATCCGCTCCGGCCGCACGCTCACCCCTGATCGACCGGCAGCGCGGGTTCGACCGGCAGCACGGCCAGTTCGAGCGCGGCGAGCCGGGCCGGGTCGGCCACCACCTCGTAGCCCGCCACCCGGCCGTCCGCGACCGCCACCCGCAGCACCAGCCGCAGCCGCCCGTCCGGGGCGATCAGGATGCCGGGCACGCCGTCCACCAGCGCCACCGCGCCGTAGCGGCCCCGGCGGCCGAAGACCGTGGTCTCCCGGGCGACGGCCTGCGCGCCCCGGGCCACCAGGGCGCGGCCGGGGCCCAGTGCCGCCGGATCGGCCCGGCGCACCACGTCCGGGGCCAGCACGGCCAGCAGTTCGGCGAGGTCCCCGCCCCGGGCGGCGGCCAGGAAGGCCTCCACCACCCGCCGGTGCCCGGCCAGCGGCTCCGGGGGCAGCGCGGCCGTTCCGCGCACCCGCTGCCGGGCCCGGCTGGCCAGCTTCTTGGCGGCCACCGGGGTCCGCCCGACGATCGGCGCGATCCGGTCGAAGGGCACCGCGAAGCCGTCGTGCAGCACGAAGGCGACCCGCTCGGCCGGGCCCAGCCGGTCCAGCACCACGAGCAGCGCCCGGCCCACCGACTCGACCAGCAGCGCCTCCCGCTCCGGCTCCGGGCCGCCGCCCGCCGGGTCCGGCAGGGCCTCGTCGGTCGGCTCCTCGCGGCGCGCGGCGCGGGCCCGCAGCAGGTCCAGGCAGATCCGGGAGACCACCGTGGTCAGCCAGCCGGGCAGGTTGTCGATCTCCGCCGGATCGGTGCGGACCAGCCGCAGCCAGGCCTCCTGCACGGCGTCCTCGGCCTCGCCGGTCGAGCCGAGCATCCGCTGGGCGATCGCCCGCAGCCGCCCGCGCTCGGCCTCGAAACGCTCCGCCTGCGCCCCTGCCCGCCGGCCCGGGGCCACCGGCGCCCCGGCCGTCGCTCCCGGCATTCCGTCCCGGTCCATCGGTCACCTTTCCTCGGCGCGGCTCGTCACCGCTATGACGATCCGTCCTCCTCCGAGGTGACCGGGAGACCCCATGACCTCCGCCACGCTGCTCCACCTGGACTCCAGCATCAGCCCGTCCGGCTCGGTCAGCCGCGCCCTGACCGCCCGCTTCGCCGACGCCTGGCGCGCCCGGCACGGCGCCGCCGCCCGGCACCGGCACCGCGACCTCGCCGCCGACCCGGTGCCCGCGGTGCGCGCCGCCTACGACGCCCTCGGCCGCCGCACCGAGGACAAGGGGGCACTCCCGCTGGACGACGTCGACCGCCTCGCCGAGGGGCCGGACGAGGCGCGCGAGTGGGCGCTCAGCCGCCCGCTGATCGAGGAGCTCCGGGCCGCCGACACCCTGCTGATCGGCAGCCCGATGTACAACTACACCGTCTCGACCGGCCTCAAGGCGTGGATCGACCGGGTCACCTTCCCCGGTGTCCACCACGACCCGGAGAGCGGCGAGCCGCTGCTGCGCGACACCCGCGTGGTGGTGGTCGCGGTCCGCGGCGGCGGCTACGGGCCGGGCACGCCGCGCGCCCACTGCGACTTCCAGGTCCCGTACCTGCGGGCGTACTTCGACCGGATCGGGGTCGCGGCGGAGCACCTGCACGTGGTCACCGCCGAGCTCACCAGGGCCGCGGACATCCCGGAGCTGAACGCCCTCCGGCCGCTCGCCGCCGAGTCGCTGGCGGCGGCCGAGGCCGCCCTCGACGAGCTGGCCGCGACGCTCTGAGCCGCGCCCGCGGTGAGGGCCGTCAGCGGGGCGCTACAGCGGGGTGACGGCCTTGAGCACCACCAGCAGGGCCACCGCGGCGTTGAGCGCGCACAGCGCCGACGCCGCCGTGCCGATCGCCGCGACCATCGCCGCCAGGCCCGCCGGGGTGGTGGCCGGCGGCCAGTTGCGGGAGGTCGGCACCGGGCCGAGCAGCGCGGCGACCCGGCGCGGCACCGGCCCGGCCGCCGCGGCCGGGGAGGCGAAGGCCGCGAAGCCGGGGGCCGGGGCGGCGTGCGACACCAGGGCCGCCCGGGCCACCGCCCGCGCGGTGATCCGGCGGTCCCCCACGGCCTGCGCCGAGTCCTCGTCCGCCCACCGCTCCGCGCTGTACGCCACCGCGTGCTGCAGCGGCCGCAGGAACGGGTTGACGCAGGCGGCGAGCTGGGTGGCCAGCAGGTACCGGTGGTGCCGGTGGCGCAGGTGCGCCCGCTCGTGCGCGAGCAGCGCCTCGCGCTCGTCGGCGGCCAGCCCGGCCAGCATCCCGGTGGAGACCACCACCCGGCCGGGCGAACCGGGCAGCGCGTAGGCGTACGGGCTGCGGTCCGGCAGCACCGCGAGGTCGCCGGACTCCCCCGGCCCGGCGGGCAGCCCGGCCAGCGCCCGGCGGGCCCGGGCCCGCACCCGCAGGTGCCGGACGACCGTCCGGGCGCAGGCGAAGCCGACCAGGGCCAGCAGCCACATCACGGCGGTGCCGACCGTCTCGTGGTACGGCAGCGCGGCCCGCACCTCCGGGTCGGACCAGCTGTCCGGCAGCGGGTTGCCGGGGATCTGCGCGGTGCCCACCACGCCGATCAGCCCGAGGCAGAGCACGCTGCACACCGCCAGCACCACGCTAATCACGGTCATCAGCCGGGCCGCGCCGCGCGGGTGCAGGTGCTGCTCGGTCAGCCGCGCGATCGGGACCGCGGTGAGCGGCAGGACGAGCGGGAGGAAGACGAAGACGCCCACGGTTCAGCTCTCACGGTCGGGCGCTGCCGGATCGGCGGACGCGGCGTCCAGCAGCGCCCGCAGCAGTTCCTCGTCGTGCGGCAGCAGCGCGCTGACGAAACTGGCCAGGACGGCGTCCCGGTCCGCCTCCCCGTCGAGCATCCGGCGCATCCGCAGCGCGGCCAGCCCGGCGGCGTCCGAGGAGGCCTGCCACAGGTAGGAACGGCCGGAGCGGGTCCGGGTCACGGCGTTCTTGGCGTGCAGCCGGGACAGGATGGTCATCACCGTGGTGTAGGCCAGGTCGCCCTCCAGGCGTTCCTGGACCCATCCCGCGGCGGCCGGGCCGGGCGCCTGCTGGAGCACCGCGAGCACCTGCGCCTCCAGCTCGCCCTGGCCGCGTCGCCGGGCCGGCGCCTCCCCGGGCGCCGGGGCGTGCCTCTCGTCTGCCATGGCGGCCCACTCCCTCCGGATGCGGCGCCCGGACCTGGGGGCGCGGGATCATCCTAACGAGCGAAGGGCCGCGCCGAACCGGTCGGAGCGAGGGCGTACGGCGCCTCCGCAGCTGCCCCTGATCAGGCCCGGGCCCGCTGGGTCACCGCGATGCAGACCAGCACCACCACCGCGGTGACCGGCGCCGCCGCCGGCAGG
This sequence comes from Kitasatospora sp. NPDC004799, assembly GCF_040609095.1. Taxonomy (NCBI): domain Bacteria; kingdom Bacillati; phylum Actinomycetota; class Actinomycetes; order Kitasatosporales; family Streptomycetaceae; genus Kitasatospora; species Kitasatospora sp. NPDC004799. The sequence goes on along the minus strand of NZ_JBEXJK010000093.1, from coordinate 11,699 downwards.
TGCTCGCCGAGCAGCAGCACCGACCAGACCAGCGTCAGCAGCGGCTGCGCGAGCTGGAGCTGACTGGCCCGCGGCACCCCGATCCCGGCCATCCCCCGGTACCAGAGCACGAACCCGCCGAGCTGCGAGACCGCCGCCGTGTACCCCAGCCCGACCAGCGCCTTCGCCCCCAGCCGGACCGGCTCGGTGCCCAGCCCGAACGCGGCGGTCAGCAGCGTCGCGGGCAGCGCGGCCACCACCGCCCAGGCGATCACCTGGGCGCCCGGCAGGTCCCGGGAGAGCCGCCCGCCCTCGGCGTACCCGGCGGCGCAGAGCAGCAGCGCCACGAACAGGTAGAGGTCGGCGCCGGTCGGCCGGCCGTGGCTCTGCACCAGGGTGAAGGCGAGGACGGCCGCGGCCCCGGCGAGCGCCGCCGCCCAGAACGCCCCGGACGGCCGACGGCCGGTGCGCAGCGCCGCGACCGCCGCCGTGGCCAGCGGCAGTACGCCGATGACCACCGCCGAGTGGGCGGTCGAGGAGGTGCGCAGGGCGAGCGTGGTCAGCAGCGGGAAGCCGAGGACGCAGCCGGCGGAGACCACCAGCAGCCCGGGCCAGTGCCGTCGTCGCGGCAGCGGGGCGCGGACGGCCGTCAGGTAGAGCACGGCCAGCAGACCGGCCAGGGCGCCGCGCAGACCGGTCGCGGACCACGGGCCGAAGCCGGTCAGGGACCACGCGGTGGCGGGGAAGCTGAGCGAGAAGGAGGCCACCCCGAGGGCCGCGAGGGCGGTGCCGGAGCTGGGGGCGGGGCGAGGTGCTACCGCCTGCGGGCGGGTAGCGCTATCTTGTGCCGTCATGAACGAGCGTAGCAGTGTGACCGAACTCGCCGACACCCTGCGGCAGGAGGTCGAGCGCTACCCGGAGGGACGGAAGCTGCCCTCCAGCCGGGCGCTGGTGGAGCGCCACCAGGTCAGCCCGGTGACGGTCTCCCGGGCCATCGCGGTGCTCGTCGCCGAGGGGCTGGTGGTCTCCCGGCCGGGCTCCGGGGTGTTCCGGGCGGCCGCCTTCGCCGCGGCCCCGGCCGTCCCCGCCGCACCGGCCGGCCGGACCGGCGACCTCTCCTGGCAGCAGATCGCGCTCAGCGCCGGCTCCGGCCCGCGCGACCTGCTCGCCGCCCCGGTGTTCGCCACCCTCCGGGTGCCCCCGCCCGACGTCATCGACCTCAACAGCGGCTACCCGCACGCCTCGCTGCTGCCCGAGCGGCTGCTCGCCGCCGCCCTGGCCCGGGCCGGCCGGCGGCCGGGCGCCTGGGACCGCCCGCCCACCGACGGGCTGACCGAGCTGCGCGGCTGGTTCGCCCGCGACATCGGCGGCCACGGCGGGCCGGTCGGCGCCGGGGACGTCCTGATCACCTCCGGCGGGCAGAGCGGGCTGACCGTCGCCATGCGGGCGCTCGCCGCGCCCGGTGCGCCAGTGCTGGTGGAGTCGCCGACGTACTCGGGCATCCTCGCCGTCGTCCGGGCCGCCGGGCTGCGGCCCGTCCCGGTCCCGGTCGACGCGGACGGCGTGCGCACCGACCTGCTGGCGGACGCCTTCGAGGCCACCCGGGCCCGGGTCTTCGTCTGCCAGCCGCTGTTCCAGAACCCCACCGGCGCGGTGCTGTCGCCCGGGCGGCGGGCGGAGGTGCTGCGGATCGCCCGGGCGGCCGGGGCCTTCGTGGTCGAGGACGACTTCGCCCGGCTGCTGGCCCACGCGGACGCCCCCGCGCTGCCGCGCCCGCTCGCCGCCGAGGACCGGGACGGGGTCGTGGTGCACCTGCGTTCGCTGACCAAGGCGGCCTCCCCCAACCTGCGGGTCGGCGCCCTCACCGCGCGCGGCCCGGCGCTGGCCCGGCTGCGGGCCACCCAGGTGGTGGACAGCTTCTTCGTGCCCCGGCCGCTCCAGGAGGCCACCCTGGAACTGGTCGCCGACCCCGCCTGGGCCCGCCACCTGCGCACCCTCGGCGCCGAACTGCGCGACCGCCGCACCGCCGCCGTCGCCGCCCTGCACCGCGAACTGCCCGGCGTCCTCGGCGCCCACCGCCCCGGCGGCTACCACCTGTGGCTTCGGCTCCCGGACGGCGTCGACGACACCGCGCTCGCCGCGGCCGCCCTGCGCGCCGGCGTCCAGCTCTCCCCCGGCCGCCCGTACCACCCCGCCGAACCCCCGGCCCCGCACCTGCGCCTCAGCTACGCCGCCGCCGAGAGCCCCGCCCAGGTCGCCGAGGGCGTCCACCGGCTGCGCCTGGCGTACCAGGAGGCGGCGGGCTGACGGCCCGCGGGCGGGCGTCCTGCGGGAGCACGGACGACGGGGCCCGCTACCCCCGGCCGCCCGCCATCCGCTCCAGTCGGGCGATGCGCTCGGCCATCGGCGGGTGGGTGGAGAAGAGCCTGGCGCCGGCCTCGCCGGGGCGGAACGGGCTGGCGATCATCATGTGGCTCGCCGTCTGGAGCTGCGGCTCGGGCGGCAGCGGCAGCTGACGGGTGCCGGCGTCGAGCTTCCGCAGGGCGCCGGCCAGGGCCAGCGGGTCGCCGGTGATCCGGGCGCCGTCGGCGTCGGCCTGGTACTCGCGGGAGCGGCTGACCGCCATCTGGATCAGCCCGGCCGCGAGCGGGCCGAGGATCATGATGGCGAGCATCCCGAACAGGCCCGGGCCGTCGTCGTCCTCGTCGCGCCCGAACGGGATCAGCCAGGCGAAGTTCACCAGGAACATCACCACCGAGGCGAGCGCCCCGGCCACCGAGGAGATCAGGATGTCCCGGTTGTAGACGTGGCTCAGCTCGTGCCCGAGCACGCCCCGCAGCTCGCGCTCGTCCAGGATCCGCAGGATGCCCTCGGTGCAGCAGACCGCCGCGTTGCGCGGGTTGCGGCCGGTGGCGAAGGCGTTGGGGGCCGGGGTCGGGGAGATGTAGAGGCGGGGCATCGGCTGGCGGGCCGAGGTGGAGAGCTCGCGGACGATCCGGTACAGCCCGGGGGCCTCGAACTCGCTGACCGGCCGGGCCCGCATGGCCCGCAGCGCGATCTTGTCGCTGTTCCAGTAGGCGTAGGCGTTGGTCCCGAGGGCGACCAGCAGGGCGATCACGAAGCCGGTGCGGCCGAAGAGGCCACCGATCACCAGGATCAGCGCCGAGAGGCCCCCGAGCAGGACGGCGGTCCTCAGTCCGTTGTGCCGGCTGTGCACGTCAGGCCCTCCAATGGTGCGGTGGGGAAGCCCTTTCTGCCTCGTCCCTCTTGCCCGGTCAACGGGTGGGGCCGGGGACCTTGTTCCCTTGTGACCGACGTGACACCGGCGCGACACCGGCGCGACACGGGCGTCGACGGCTGCGCGGCCGGGCCCGCCCCGGCCGCACCACCGCCGGGCCGCACCACCGGGCCCGGCCCGGCCCGGGCTCAGAACAGCGAGCCGCCCGCCACCTGGAGGACCAGCTGCGGCGCCACCGAGAGGACCACCGCCGCCGTGGCGGTGAGCCCCAGCGTCGCGGTGAGGCCCGCCGGCAGGCGGTGCCCGGCGGCGGTCCCCCCGGCCGGCGCCTCGCCCGCCGGGGCGAACAGCCGGGCCGTCCACAGCAGGTAGTAGTACAGGGCGACGACCACGTTGACGGCCATCACCACCGCGAGCCAGCCCAGCCCGGCGTCGACCGCCGCGCGGAACACCACGACCTTGCCGAACAGGCCGACCACGCCCGGCGGCAGCCCGGCCAGGCAGAGCAGGAAGAAGGCGAGCGCCAGCGCCGTCCAGCGGTGGCGGGCGAACAGGCCGCGGAAGTCGTCCACGCTGGTCCCGGCCCGGCCTCCGACGGCGGCGACCACCCCGAAGGCGCCGAGGTTCACCACGCCGTAGATCAGCGCGTACGCGGCGGTGGCGCCGAGCGGGTCCACGCCGGAGGGCGCGTAGCCGGCCGCGGCGAGCGGCACCAGCAGGTACCCGGCCTGGCCGACCGAGGACCAGGCGAGCAGCCGCACCGCGCTGTACCGGGTCTCGAAGCGCTGCCGCAGCGCGCCGACGTTGCCGACGGTCATGGTGACGGCGGCCAGCACCGCGAGCACCAGGCCCCAGGTGTGGGCGTACGGGCGGAAGGCGATCGTGGTCGCGAGCGCGAGCCCGGACAGGCCGGCCGCCTTGCCGACCACCGAGAGGTAGCCGGCCACCGGCAGCGGCGCACCGGTGTAGGTGTCGGGCACCCAGAAGTGGAACGGCACGGCGGCGACCTTGAAGGCGAAGCCGACCAGGGTCAGCACCGCGCCCGCCTCGGCCAGCGGCCTGAGCTGCCCGGGCGCGTGCTCCAGGCCCTGGGCCACCGCGCCGAGGTGCAGGCTGCCGCTCGCCGCGTAGACGAAGCCGACGCCGAGCAGCATCACGGCGGTCGCGGTCACCGAGGAGACGAAGAACTTGAACGCGGCCTCGGCGCCCCGGCCGTCCCGGCGCAGCGCGACCAGCGCGAAGGCGGGCAGCGAGGCGACCTCCAGGGCGATCACCATGGTGGCGAGGTCGCGGGAGGCCGGCAGCAGGGCGGCTCCGGTGGCGCTGGAGAGCAGCAGGAACCAGTACTCGCCGCGCGGCAGCTTCTCGTTCTCCACGGTGTGCGTCGACAGCAGCGCCGCGATCAGCGCGCCGCCGAGGGCGAGCAGCTGGAACACCAGGGCGAAGTGGTCGGCGACGTACGAGCAGGAGGCGTTGTCAGACCCCCCTGCTACGTTCTGCACGCAGAAGGTCGCTCGGGGTGACGTCCCGGTGAGGGGAAGGAGTGCGATGAGGGCGAGGGCGAGTCCGGCCGCGGTAAGCCGGCCGAGCCACTTCTTGTGCCGCTCGGGCAGGAAGAGGTCCGTGAGCAGCACGGCGAGGGCCGCCACGGCGGCGATCAGCGGGGGCGCGATCGCCACCCAGTCCACGGACTGGATCAGGCTGCCCGGGTTGGCTACGGCGAGGGAGGTCACAGTGTGCTGCCCCGTGGAGTGAGGTCCGAGTGCGGCGGTCTGGGCTGCGAGCACGGTCAGCCACCCCCGAGGAGGTGCTTGACGGCGGGGTCGGAGAGGCCGAGCAGCAGCGCGGGCCAGAGGCCGGCGAGCAGGGTGAGCGCGGCCAGCGGCGTCCAGCTGACGGCCTCGTACGGGCGCAGGTCGGCGAGTTCGGCCACCGGTGCGGGCTGCGCGGGGTCCCCCATGCAGACGCGCTTGACCACGATCAGGAGGTACGCGGCGGTGAGGAGGGTGCCGAGGCCGGCCAGCACCATGTAGGTGACGAACGCGGGGCGCGACAGGCCGTCGGCCGGGTCGAACGCGCCGAACATGGCGAGCAGCTCGCCCCAGAAGCCGGCCAGGCCGGGCAGGCCCAGGCTGGCGACGGCGGCGAAGGCGAGCAGCACGCCGAGCCGCGGGGCCCGGCCGTACAGGGCGGCGCCGGTGGTGCCGGAGAGGGTGTCGAGGTCGGCCGTGCCGTAGCGGTCCTTGAGCGCGCCGACGACGAAGAACAGCAGACCGGTGATCAGTCCGTGGGCGATGTTGGCGAACAGCGCGCCGTTGACGCCCACCGGGGTGAGGGAGGCGATGCCGAGCAGCACGAAGCCCATGTGGCCGACGGAGGAGTACGCGATCAGGCGCTTGAGGTCGCCCTTGGCGCCGGGGCGGGCCAGCGCCAGGCAGGCCAGCGAGCCGTAGACGATGCCGACCGCCGCGAAGGCGCCCAGGTAAGGGGCCAGGGTGGCGGCGCCGTCCGGGACGACCGGGAGGAGGACGCGGACCAGACCGTAGGTGCCCATCTTCAGCAGCACGCCGGCGAGCAGCACCGAGCCCACCGTCGGGGCGGCGGTGTGCGCGTCGGGGAGCCAGCTGTGCAGCGGCCAGGCGGGGGCCTTGACCGCGAGCCCGACCAGGATCGCCAGCGCGGCGACCACCTGGGTGGTGTGGCTCAGGCCGCTGCCGTGCGCGGCGGCCAGGGCCTGCATGTCGAAGGTGCCGGCCTTGCTGCCGACCAGCAGGAAGCCGAGCAGCATCACGGCGGAGCCGAGCAGCGTGTAGAGGATGAAGCGGTTGGCGGCCGGCACCTTCGCGCCGCTCCCCCAGCGGGCGATCAGGAAGTACATCGGGATCAGCACGATCTCGAAGGCCAGGAAGAAGAGCAGGAGGTCCAGCACCGCGAAGGTGGCGAGCATGCCGACTTCGAGCAGGAGGAACAGCCCGACGAAGGCCTGCGCCGACGGGCTGTGCTCATCAGGGGCTCCGCCCCGGGCCTCCCCGGCCGGCAGCCGCTTCTCCGAGTACAGCGCGCAGAGGAAGGTGAGCAGTGCGGTCAGCACGACCAGCGGCAGCGAGACGCCGTCCACCCCGAGGTGGAAGCGCACGTGCAGGGCCGGGATCCAGGACACGTCGGTGGTGGCCTGCATCCGGGCGGGCTCGTCGTGGTCGAAGCCGGCCGCGAGGACGACGGCGAGCACGAGCACCGCGCCGGTGACGACGGTGTTCAGCCGCAGCGCCCGCCGGCCGGCCACGGCCCGGTCCGGCCCGAACACCGGCGCCAGGGTGAGCGCGGCGCCGAGCAGCGGCAGCACCAGGAGGGCGATGAGGACTGCGTTCATCGGGGGCTCCCAGCAGCGGTCGAGGGGACGGAGGTGGAGGACAGCAGCACCGGCTACACCGCCACCAGGACGGCCAGCAGGACGACGGCGGCCAGCAGGGCGCTGAGGTACGTCTGCGCGTTCCCGGTCTGCGCCAGCCGGACGGCCCGGCCGAGCAGGTTCGCACCCGCGCCGCTGCCGCGCACGTAAGTCTCGACGACCTCGCGGTCGAGGAAGCGGACCAGCTTGGCGGCGGCGCCCACCGGGCGGACGAACAGCGCGTGGTACAGCCGGTCGACGCCGAAGCCGTGCCGGGCCGGTCCGAACAGCGGGCCGAGCAGGGTGCGCCCGGGGTCGGCGACGATCACCTCGGCGGCCGGGGCGGGGCGGCCGGTGCCCAGCCGGGCGGTCGCCGAGCGCCAGGCGCCGTACGCGGCGAGCACGCCGACCACGGCGAGCCCGGTCCCGGTGACGGCGGTGACCGCGGAGGGCCGCAGCGAGCCGCCGTCCAGCAGCGCGGGCAGCCAGTCCGAGCGCAGGCCGGCCACGCCGAAGCCCATGGTCGGCACGGCCAGTACCCACAGCGGCCAGCGCATCGCCGGCGGCTCGGCGGCGGCCGGGTCGGCCTCGTCGAGCTCGGGCGAGTACGGCGCGCCGGCCTCGTGGTCGGCCACGACGGTGCCCCGGTCGGCGGCGGGCAGCACCCGCGGCGCGGCCGCGGCGGCCCCGGCCGGGCTGTGGAAGGCCAGCAGGAACAGCCTGGTCGCGTACGCGGCGGTGAGCAGCGCGGTGAGCCCGGCGGAGATCAGCACGATCCACCCGGCCGCCTGCGGCACCGCCGAGGCCGGGCCGAGCCCGTTGGTCAGCGCCTCGCCGTCGGCGGCGTGCTCGGCGGCGGTCAGCACCGCCTCCTTGCTGAAGAACCCGGCGAACGGCGGCAGCCCGACCAGGGCGACCAGCGCGATGCCCATCGTCCAGTAGGCGTCCGGCACCCGCTTGCGCAGCCCCGGGGTGCGGGACATCGCGGAGATCGAGTTGGTGTGCGCGGCGTGGATCACCACACCGGCGGCCAGGAACAGCAGCGCCTTGAACGCGCCGTGGCTGACCAGGTGGAAGACGGACGCCTCGCGGTCCCCGCTGGCCAGCGCACCGGCCATGTAGCCGAGCTGGCCGACGGTGGAGTAGGCGAGCACCCGCTTGAGGTCGTCCTGGGCGAGCGCGCAGAGCGCCGAGCCGATCATCGTCACGGCGGCCATCACCGCGAGCACGACCAGCGCCGCGCCCGACAGCAGGAACACCGGCAGCAGCCGGGCGACCAGGTAGATGCCCGCCGCGACCATGGTGGCGGCGTGGATCAGCGCGGAGACCGGGGTCGGGCCGGCCATCGCGTCCGGGAGCCAGGTGTGCAGCGGGAACTGCGCGCTCTTGCCGGCCACGCCGGCGAGCAGCAGCAGCGCGGTCAGCGTCGGGTGGCCGAGCCTGCCCTCCGTCGCGGCCGCCAGCACGTCCGGGATCCGGAAGCTGCCGGCGTCCGCGCCGAGCAGGAAGATCCCGAACAGGAACGGCACGTCACCGAGCTTGGTGACCAGGAAGGCCTTCAGCGAGGCCGAGCGGGCGTCCGCGGTCTCCCAGTGGTGGCCGATCAGGAAGTACGAGCACAGGCCCATCACCTCCCAGCCGACCAGCAGCACGATCAGGTCGCCCGAGTAGACCACCAGGAACATCGCCGCGGTGAACAGCGAGACCAGCGCCGCGTACGAGGGGTAGCGCGGGTCCTCCTTGAGGTACGCGGTCGAGTAGACCTGGACGCAGGTGGCGACCAGGCCGACCAGCACCGAGATCAGCGAGCTGAAGCCGTCCAGGTGGAGGGCGAGTGCGATGTCCGGGCCGCCGGTCGGGGTGAGCCGGGTGGCGGCGTCCAGGGTCTGGCCGGTGCCGAGCTGGAGGGCGACCACCAGGGCGAGCACCGCCGAGACGGCGACCGGGACGATCGCCAGCGGCCGGGCCAGCCCGGGCGCCTTCCTGCCGACGGCCAGGGTGGCGGCGGCGCCGAGCGCGGGCAGCGCCGGGACGAGTACGGGCAGGGCGAGGTTCATGCGGCGGCCTGGCCCTTCAGTGCCTCGGCTCCGGTCGGCGCCCCGGCGTCGACCGGCGTCTCCTCGACGGCGAGCGCCTCGGCCGGGTCGCCGAGCGCGGTGGCGCGGTCGATGTCCGCGGTGCCCCGGGCCCGGAACAGCAGCAGGACGATGGCGAGCCCCAGGCCGATCTCGGCGGCGGCGACGGTGATGGTGAACAGGGTGAGCGCCTGCCCGGCGTGCAGCGAGTCCCGCAGCCAGGCGTCGAAGGCGACCAGGTTGAGGTTGACGGCGTTGAGCATCAGCTCGACGGACATCAGCACCAGGACGGCGTTGCGCCGGGCGAGCACGCCGTACACGCCGACGCTGAACAGCAGCGCGGCGAGGACGGCGGGGTAGGCGAGGTGCATCAGCTCTCCTCCGTCGCGGGCGCGGACGGCTTCGGCACGGACGGCTCGGCAGGCGCGGCCGGCTCGGGCGCGGCCGGCTCGGGCGCGGCCGGCTCGGGCGCGGCCGCCTTCGGCGCGGTCGCGGCGACCGTCCCGTTGGACCCGACCGGCCGCCCGGCGCGCAGCTTGCCCGCCCGGGGCGCCGGCACCCGCCGCTTGGAGCCGCGCGACAGCACGATCGCGCCGACCAGGGCCGCCAGCAGCAGCACGGACAGCGCCTCGAAGGGCAGCACCCAGTGCCGGAACAGGCTGGCCCCGGTGACGGCGGCCGAGCCGCCGCCCTGGCCGAGGTCGATCCAGGAGGTCCGGAAGGCGTCGACCACCAGCGTGACCAGCGTCCCGGCCGAGGCCAGCGCCACGACCAGGGCCACCCAGCGGTTCTTGGAGTCGGCGTCCGGCGAGCGCCCGATCGGCGCCTTGGTGAGCATCAGCCCGAACAGCACCAGGACGACCACCGAGCCGAGGTAGATCAGCACCTGCACCCAGGCGATGAACTCGGCCGTCAGCAGCAGGAACTCCACCGCCAGCCCGCCGAGCGCGGCCACCAGCCAGAGCGCCGCGTGCACCAGCTGCCTGGTGGTCACGGAGACCACGGCCGAGCCGAGCACGGCGATGCCGACCAGTAGGAAGACGATCTCCTGCCCGGTCGGGGACAGGAACGAACGGGCGGCCGGCTCCAACGAGCCGGTCGCCGCGAGAAGCGTGGCAGCGGCATTCATGCGTCGTCACCCTTCTCCTCGACAGCAGCAGCGGCCTCGGCGGCGGCAGCCGCCGCCAGCTTGTCCGCCGCCTTGCGCGCGGTGGCGATCTCCTTGGGCTCCTCGGCCGCCGGGTCCAGCGCCGGCGGCGCCGGAACGGTCCACATCCACTCGCGGAGCTTCTCCCGCTCGTGGGTCAGCTCGTGGATGTCGGTCTCCGCGTACTCGAACTCCGGCGACCAGAACAGCGCGTCGAAAGGACAGACCTCGATGCAGATCCCGCAGTACATGCAGAGCGAGAAGTCGATGGCGAACCGGTCCAGCACGTTGCGGGTGCGGGCCCGGGCGTTCGGCTCGGCGGCCGGCAGCGTCTCCTTGTGGGAGTCGATGTAGATGCACCAGTCCGGGCACTCGCGCGCACAGAGCATGCACACCGTGCAGTTCTCCTCCAGCAGCGCGATGACGCCGCGCGAACGCGGCGGCAGCACCGGCTGCACGTCGGGGTACTGCGCGGTGACGCTCTTCCTCGTCATCGTCCGCAGCGTCACCGCCAGGCCCTTGGCGAGCCCGACACCGGGAAAACTCATGCGATCGCCACCTTGATGATGCCGGTGAGGGCCAGCTGGACCAGCGCGAGCGGGATCAGCCCCACCCACGCGAAGCGCATCAGCTGGTCCTCGCGCAGCCGCGGGTAGGTGACCCGCAGCCAGATGACCACGAAGGCCAGCCCGAAGGTCTTCAGGAGCATCCAGAGCCAGCCGAGCTGGTCGGACATCGGCCCGTGCCAGCCGCCCAAGAAGAGCACCGCGGTCAGCGCGGACACCACCAGGATGCCCACGTACTCGGACAGCAGGAACAGGGCGAACCGCAGACCGGTGTACTCGGTGTACGCGCCGAAGATGATCTCCGAGTCGGCGATCGGCATGTCGAACGGCGGGCGCTGGAGCTCGGCCAGACCGGCCGTGAAGAAGACGAACGCGCCGATGATCTGCCAGGGCAGCCAGTACCACTCCCAGGCGTCCAGGATCCCGGGCAGCGACAGCGTGCCGGCGGCCATCGCCACCGAGGCCGCCGCCAGCACCATCGGCAGCTCGTACGACATCAGCTGCGCGGCCGTGCGCAGGGCACCGAGCAGCGAGAACTTGTTCGCCGAGGCCCAGCCGGCCATCAGCTTGCCGATCACGCCGACGCCCATCACGGCCAGCACGAAGAACAGCCCGGCGTCGACCGCCTGGCCGACGAAGCCGTTCGGGCCGACCGGGATCGCCAGCAGCACGAAGAGGTACGGCAGCAGCGAGACGGCGGGCGCCAGCTGGAAGATCCGGCGGTCCGCCCCGGCCGGGACGATGTCCTCCTTCTGCGCGAACTTCACGCCGTCCGCGACGAGCTGCGCCCAGCCGTGGAAACCGCCCGCGTACATCGGGCCGAGCCGGCCCTGCATGTGCGCCATGACCTTGTGCTCGGTCTGGCCGATGACCAGCGGGAACACCAGGAAGACGACGAGGGTGGCGACGCAGCGCAGCACCGTGTCGAGCAGGTTCACGCGCCGTCTCCGTCCTGGTCGGCCGGTCCGGCCGAGGTCTCGTCCTGCTGCTCACCCGGTTCGTCGGCCGACGGCTTCTCGTCGTGGGCGGGCACCGGGTTGTGCCAGGGCGCGTCGGAGGAGCGGGGCGCGTCGGCCGGCCGGGGCCGGACCGGAGCCGCGGGCTCGGCCGCGGGCTCGCCGGCCGCCGGGGCGGTGGCCGCCGGGCCGGCGGTCTGGCTGGCCGACCCCTCGGACACCGACCGGGTCCGCCGCGGCCGGTCCGCCCGCACCGGCGGGGCGCCCTCAGCACTCTCAGCAGCCGGAGCAGCCGGGACTGGGTGGAGCGCGAGTGGCGCCCGGCCGAGCTGGGCTTCCCCGACGGCGCC